>CALRVU010000159.1:0-6999 GCA_943371685.1 Bordetella parapertussis
CGAGCGCCACCTCTGGCTGATCCATCTGCTGGACTGGCTGCGCCACAACGGCCCCGAGCAAGACCCCGAACACCCCTCGGTGGGCACCCCCTGGCCGGTGCGCCGGCTGCGCCACCTGCTCAATGTGCTGGACCGCCACGCCGACTACCGCGAGCAGGTGGCCGAACTGCTGCGCCGCACGCTGGCCGGTCTGGACGCCACCGGACTGCTGGCCGACTTCGGCTTCTCGCCCCGCCAAGGCTTCTTCAGCGAACTGGGTGAGCGCCTGCGCCTGGCCACCCTGCCCGGCACGCCGCAAACCACCGACCTGGGCGAACTGTTTCTGCTGTTGTTCAACGGCGATGAAGCCGAGCAGGCCTGGATTGCGGCCATCGACGAAGCCACGCTGGTGCGCGCGCTCAGCCTGGTGGTGCCCGACCCATCAGCCCGACCCTGGCAAGAATCAACCATCGAGTCGATCCAGCTGCTGGCCAGCCAGATCCGCGCCAACGGCCTGTCGTCGGAAGTGCGCCAACGCATGGATCCGGCCTTGGTCGTCGACCGGCCCTTCCATCAGGTGGTGCAGGCGGCAGAAGGCCTGCGCGAGCACCTGCGCGACGGCGCCGATGCGGCCGTGCTGATGCAGCAGGTCCAGTACCTGCGCGCCGTCCTGGACGCCTGTCTGCAGGCCGCCGACAGCGTGCGCAACCACCTCGACGAGTTCGGCATCTCGGTCAATCTCGTGTTCCAGACCGGCCAGCTGCGTCGGCGCGCCGAGCGCATCGACGCTCTGCTGGCCTGCCTGCTGGCCCGGGATCCAGCCATCGAGCTGCGCCGGCTGCTGCTGGAACTGGTGCGCGCCGGCGCCGAGCGGCGGGGCGTTCGCAGCCTGTTTGCCCATCACTACGCCCTGCTGGCCCGCAAGGTGACCGAGCGCAGCGCCGAGACCGGCGAGCACTACATCACCCGCGACCGCAGTGAGTACCGGTCGATGGTGCGCCAGGCCGCCGGTGGTGGCGCGGTGATCGGCTTCACGACCCTGATCAAGTTCGGCATCGCCATGCTGGCCCTGCCGGTGTTCTGGGGCGGCTTCCTGGCCGGTCTGAACTACGCCGCCAGCTTTGTGGTGGTGCAACTGCTGCACTGGACGGTGGCCACCAAGCAACCGGCCATGACGGCGCCCAGCCTGTCGCGCAAACTTGAAGGCGTGGCCCGCAATGACGAGGCCCTGACCCGCTTCGTCGATGAAGTGGTGCACCTGCTGCGCTCGCAGATCGCCGGCATCGTCGGCAATCTGGCCCTGGTGGTGCCGGTAGTGCTGGCCCTGCAAGGCCTGAGCTGGTGGCTGGCCGGCCAGCCGCTGGTCAGCGTGGCGCAGGCCGACTACGCCCTGCACAGCACCAGCCTGCTCGGGCCCACCGCCTTGTACGCTGCCTTCACCGGCGTGCTGCTGTTTGCCTCCAGCCTGATTGCCGGCTGGGTCGAGAACTGGTTTGTCTACCACCGGCTCGACAGCGCGATTGCCTGGAACCCGCGCATCATGGCCTCGCTGGGCGCGGCGCGGGCACTGCGCTGGTCGCGCTGGTGGCGGGCCAACATCTCGGGGCTGGCGGCCAATGTGTCTCTGGGCATGATGCTGGGCCTGATCCCCGCGGTGGCCAGCATCCTGGCGCTGCCGATCGAGGTGCGCCACGTCACCCTGTCCACCGGCCAGATCGCCGCTGCGCTGGGCACGCTGGGCACCGATCTGCTGCATCAGCCGGCGTTCTGGTGGAGTGTGGCGGCGATTCCCGTCACCGGCCTGCTGAACCTGGGCGTGAGCTTTGCGCTGGCCTTCCGCGTGGCCATCGGCGCCCAGGGCATCAAGATCGGCGATCGGGGGCGCGTCTACCGGGCCTTGCGGCAGCGCTGGCGCCAGGCGCCGGGCAGCTTCTTCTGGCCGCCCAAGGACTGATGCCGCCAGGGCCCAAGGCGCAGGCTTCAGTTCTGCGCCGGAGGGTCACCCGGCTTCTGGTCAGACCCTTCGTCGTCCACCCGCTCGCCACCCCGCCGACCCGAGAACATCGTCCACCAGATGATGCCCACGAACAAGGCACCCGCTCCCAGGGCCTCCAGTACCAGCCACGTCATGCGCATTCCTCGTTTGTTGCCTGCCCATCCGCACCGATTGTCGCCCCCGGCCGCCACGGCCCGCCGGGGCTCGCTGGCGGCCCCGCTGAGCGTGCTGGCTTTGCTGGCCAGCTGCGCCCAGGCACCGCGCGCGCCGGCACCTGCGCCCGAGGAAACCACCGCCCCGCCCGCGGTCGTGGTGGCCCCGCCGCCGCCCGGCACGCTGCAGCGCAACCGCTCGCGCTGGATCCCGGCCCGCTTTGACGAGCTGCCCGGCTGGCAGCAAGACCGCAGCAGCGAACTCTGGCCGGCCCTGCGCCAGGGCTGCGAGCGCCCCGCCGCCGGCTGGGCTGCCGTCTGCGCCCAGGTGCGCAGCACCAATCCGGCCGACGACCAGGAAGTGCGCGAGTTCCTGCAAGCCCGGCTGCAGGTCTACCGCGTGGAAAGCCCCGAGGGCGAGGCCAACGGCCTGATCACCGGCTACTTCGAGCCGCTGATTGCCGCCAGCCGCCGCGCCAACCCCTATCGCCGCGTGCCCCTGCATGCCGCGCCCGCCGACCTGGAGCAGCGCAAGCCCTACTGGACGCGGGAGCAGCTCGACAGCCTGCCCGCCGCGCAAGCCGCCTTGCGCGGCCGCGAGATCGCCTGGGTGACCGACCCGCTGGACGCCCTGATCCTGCAGATCCAGGGCTCGGGCCGGCTGCTGATCAGCGAGCCCGACGGCAGCGAGCGCCTGGTGCGCCTGGCCTTTGCCGGGCACAACGGCCACCCCTACAAATCGGTGGGCCGCTGGCTGCTGGACCAGGGCGAGCTGCGCCCCGGCGAGGCCACCTGGCCGGGCATCAAGGAATGGGCCCGGCGCAACCCCAAGCGCGTACAGGAAATGCTCTGGCAGAACCCGCGCACCGTCTTCTTCCGCGAAGAGCCGCTGCCCGACCCGCGCGTCGGCCCCAAGGGCGCACAAGCCGTGCCATTGACCCCCGGCCGGTCCATTGCCGTGGACCCGCAGAGCGTGCCCTACGGCACCCCCGTGTGGCTGGACACCACCGAGCCGCTGTCATCCAAGCCCCTGCAGCGCCTGGTCATGGCCCAGGACACCGGCAGCGCCATCGTCGGCGCGGTGCGGGCCGACTACTTCTGGGGCTGGGGCGATGAGGCCGAGGCTCAGGCCGGCCGCATGAAGCAAGGCCTGCGCGCCTGGGTGCTGTGGCCGCGCTGACCCGGCCCGACCCGATGCCGCTCAGCGCGCCAGATGGCCCAGCGGCAAGGCACCGCCCGACTTCACCTCGCCCAGCGAGAAGCTGGTGTGCAGGTCCTTCACATTGGGCAGCTTGAACAGCGTCTCCATGGTCCAGCGGGCATAGGCGTCCAGGTCGGTGACCATGACCTGCAGCTCGAAGGTGCCGGCGCCGCTGATGTAGTGGCAGGCGATCACCTCGGGCCACTGGCGGATCGCTGCCTCCAGCGCCCGGGTGGCCTCGGCGTTGTCGCGGTCGGCATCGACCCGCACGAAAGCCAGCACCCCCAGACCGATGCGGCGCCGATCGACCTCAGCTCGGTAGCCGGTGATCACGCCGATCTGCTCCAGCCGCCGCACCCGCCGCCAGGTGGGCGCCGGGGACAGGCCGATGGCCGCGGCCAGATCGGCATTGGACTGTCGCGCATCGCGCTGCAGCGCCTGCAGGATGGCGACGTCGTAGCGGTCCAGCTCGGCCGGGCCCTGGGGCACGGGCGGCGACACCGGCAGCGCGGCCTGCAATGACGACTGCCCCGAAGGCAGGGATTTCCCTTGTTTTGCCTGATTCAGCAAGCTTGATTCTTTTTCATGGGCCATGGAGATCAATTGTTGCGCCAGCCCATCCCAGGAGGCAATCGAAAGAAAGCACTTGTCGCGCCTTTCTTTCTACACTGAGGCATCCCCAGTTTCGGCAGCAGGCCTGCAGTGGCCACCAGCGGCTGCCGGCCTTGCTGCTCGTCCGCACACGGCCTATCGGCCCAGGAGACCGCCATGAACGCCCCGCTGCCCGACTCGGTACGCCTTGCCCTCGAATCCGTGTCGCTGGACGACAAGTACGCCCTGCCCGACGGCATGGCCTTCATGAGCGGGGTCCAGGCCCTGGTGCGTCTGCCCATGTTGCAGCGCACCCGCGACGCGATGGTCGGCCTCAACACCGCCGGCTTCATCAGCGGCTACCGCGGCTCGCCACTGGGCGGCTACGACCAGGCCCTGATGGCCGCCAAGAAGCACCTGGCCGCGCAACATGTGGTGTTCCAGCCGGGCGTGAACGAGGAACTGGGTGCCACGGCCGTCTGGGGCACGCAGCAGCTCGACCTGTACAAGGACAAGGCCAAGTACGACGGCGTGTTCGGCCTGTGGTACGGCAAGGGCCCGGGCGTGGACCGCTGCCTGGACGTGTTCAAGCACGCCAACATGGCCGGCACCAGCCAGCATGGCGGCGTCATCGCCATTGCCGGTGACGACCATGTGAGCAAGAGCTCGACCGCACCGCACCAGAGCGACCACGTCTTCAAGGCCTGCGGCTTCCCGACCTTCTTCCCGTCGAGCGTGCAGGACATCCTCGACATGGGCCTGCACGCCTTTGCCATGAGCCGCTTTGCCGGCGTGTGGACCGGCATGAAGACCATCCAGGAGGTGGTCGAGTCGGCCAGCAGCGTGGACGTGTCGCCCGACCGGGTCAAGATCATCCTGCCTGAAGACTTCCAGATGCCGCCCGGCGGCCTGCACATCCGCTGGCCCGACGCGCCGCTGGAGCAGGAAGCCCGGCTGATGGACTACAAGTGGTACGCCGCCCTGGCCTATGTGCGCGCCAACAAGCTGAACTACAACGTGGTCGCCACCTCGCACGACCGCTTCGGCATCGTCGCCAGCGGCAAGGCCTACAACGACATGCGCCAGGCCCTGTCCGACCTCGGCCTGGACGACGACACCTGCCGCGCCCTCGGCATCCGGGTTCACAAGGTCAATGTGGTCTGGCCGCTGGAGGCCACCATTACCCGCGACTTTGCCCAGGGCCTGCAAGAGATCCTGGTCGTCGAAGAAAAGCGCCAGGTCATCGAGTACCAACTGAAGGAAGAGCTCTACAACTGGCGCGCCGATGTGCGGCCGAATGTGGTGGGCAGGTATGAAGAGGACGAAGGCGACCTGTCCGGCGGCGAATGGAGCCGCCCCAACCCCAGTGAGCACTGGCTGCTGCGCGCCAAGGCCGACCTGACACCCGCCATCATCGCCAAGGCGATTGCCAAGCGCCTGAAGAAACTGGGCGTGCCCGAGGACGTGGCTGCGCGCATGAACCAGCGCATCGCCGTGATCGAAGCCAAGGAACGCGAACTGGCCGTGCTGGAAGTGAAAACCGGCGAGCGCACGCCCTGGTTCTGCTCCGGCTGCCCGCACAACACCAGCACCCGCGTGCCCGAGGGCTCGCGCGCCGTGGCCGGCATCGGCTGCCACTACATGGTCAACTGGATGCCGGGCCGCAACACCCAGACCTTCACCCAGATGGGTGGCGAGGGCGTGCCCTGGGTCGGCCAGGCGCCGTTCACCAAAGAGAACCACATCTTCACCAACCTGGGTGACGGCACCTACTTCCACTCCGGCCTGCTGGCCATCCGCCAGAGCATCGCGGCGGGCGTGAACATCACCTACAAGGTCTTGTACAACGACGCCGTGGCCATGACCGGCGGCCAGCGCGTGGGTGAGCGGGCCGAGGGCCACACCGTGCTGCAGATCATGAACAGCCTGGTGTCGGAAGGCGTGGCCAAGCTGATCATCGTCAGCGACGAGCCCGAGAAGTACGACGGCGTGGAACTGGCCGCCGGCGTGACCGTGCACCACCGCGACGACCTGGACCGCCTGCAGCGCGAGTTCCGCGAGATCCAGGGCACCACCGCCATCATCTACGACCAGACCTGCGCCACCGAGAAGCGCCGCCGCCGCAAGCGCGGCACCATGGCCGAGGTGGAAAAGCGCGTGGTCATCAACCCGCTGGTCTGCGAGGGCTGCGGCGACTGCTCGGTGCAGAGCAACTGCGTGTCGGTCGAGCCGCTGGAGACCGAGTTCGGCCGCAAGCGCCAGATCAACCAGAACAGCTGCAACAAGGATTTCTCCTGCGTGAAGGGCTTCTGCCCGAGCTTCGTCACCGTCGAGGGCGGCCAGCTCAAGAAGCCGAAGAAGCAGCAGCGCGCTGGTGCCGAGAGCCTGTCGGCCCTGCCCGAGCCGCAACTGCCGCCGGCCGACCAGGCCTGGGGCATCGTCGTGGCCGGCGTGGGTGGCACAGGCGTCATCACCATCGGCCAGCTGCTGGGCATGGCGGCCCACATCGAGGGCAAGGGCGTGATCACGCAAGACGCCGCCGGCCTGGCCCAGAAGGGTGGCGCCACCTGGAGCCATGTGCAGATCGCCAACCGCGCTGAGGCCATCCACACCACCAAGGTCGACACCGCCAAGGCCGATCTGGTGATCGGCTGCGATGCCATCGTGGCTGCCGCCAAGACCACCCTGAGCGTGATGCATCCGCAGCGCACCTTCGTGGCCCTGAACAAGCACGGCACGCCCACCGCCAGCTTCGTCACCGACGGCGAATGGACCTTCCCGGGCGGCCAGTGCGAGGACGCCATCGCCGCCGCCGTGGGCCCCAACCACTTTGCCAGCTTCGACGCCGAGGAAGTGGCCACCAAGCTGCTGGGCGACTCGATCTACACCAACCCGCTGATGCTGGGCTTTGCCTGGCAGATGGGCCGCATTCCGCTCGGCCACGCCGCCCTGATGCGGGCCATGGAGCTGAACGGCGTGCAGATCGCCAACAACAAGGCCGCCTTTGAATGGGGCCGCCGCTGCGCCCACAACCTGGTCGAGGTGCAGGCCCTCTACACCGCCGCCCAGGTGATCCAGTT
>CALRVU010000160.1:0-6966 GCA_943371685.1 Bordetella parapertussis
TGATCAGCGGGCCGGTGCGGCTCTGCACAAAGGATTCGGGCGGTGAATAGGTGTTGCCGCTGGCCGTGGTGTCGGCACTGGCAGCGCCGGCCACCATCAGCAGGGTGGCCAACACAGTGGCCGGCCATGAAGCGGGCCGTGTTACGGGAAGATTGCGACGCATCCGGGGCTCCTGATCTGAAGCCCGGATGGTAGTGGCATCCGGGCGTGCTCAGCGTGCGCCGGGGGCGGCTTCGTGCTGAGCGGCCGGCAAGGCCTGGCCCACGGCGGCAAAGGCTTGCTGCAGGTCGGCATCATGGCCCTCGGGCAGTGGCACACCATCCACCAGCGCAGCATGCATCTGCGCCGTGTCCAGCTGACCGCACCATTTGGCCACCACCAGCGTGGCCACGCCGTTGCCGATCAGGTTGGTCAGCGCGCGGGCTTCGCTCATGAAGCGGTCGATGCCCAGGATCAACGCCAGGCCGGCCACCGGCACGCCGCCCACGGCACTGAGCGTGGCGGCCAGCACGATGAAACCCGAGCCGGTGACGCCGGCCGCGCCCTTGCTGGTCAGCAGCAGCACGGCCAGCAGGGTCAGCTGCTGCATCAGGCTCATTGGGGTGTCGGTGGCCTGGGCGATGAACACGGCCGCCATGGTCAGGTAGATGGCCGTGCCGTCGAGGTTGAAGGAGTAGCCGGTGGGGATCACCAGGCCGACGACCGACTTCTCGGCGCCGGCATGCTCCATCTTGCGCATCATGCGCGGCAGCACCGTCTCGCTCGACGAGGTGCCCAGCACGATCAGCAGCTCCTCCTTGATGTAGCGGATGAACTTGAGGATGGAGAAACCGTGGGCCCGGGCAATGCCGCCCAGCACCAGCACGATGAAGATCAGGCAGGTGGCATAGAAGGCCGCCATCAGCTGGGCCAGCTGCAGCAGTGAATCCACACCGTACTTGCCGATGGTGAATGCCATCGCGCCGAAGGCCCCGATGGGCGCCACCTTCATGATGGCGCCGACGATGGCGAACAGCACGTGCGACAGCTTGTCGATGAAGGTGAACACCATGTTGTGCTTGCCGCCGAACTTCTGCAGTGCAAAGCCGAACAGCACCGAGAACAGCAGCACCTGCAGGATGTCGCCCTTGGCAAAGGCGTCGACCACGCTGCTGGGGATCACGGCCAGCAGAAAGTCCACCGTGCCCTTCATCTTGCCCGGCTCTACATAGGCGCTGATGCCCTTGGTGTCCAGACTGCTGGCGTCCACATGCATGCCGGCGCCCGGCTGCAGCAGATTGACCATCAGCAGGCCGATCATCAAGGCCACGGTGGAGACGATCTCGAAGTACAGCAAGGCCAGGCCGCCGGTCTTGCCCACCTTCTTCATGTTCTCCATGCCGGCAATGCCCAGCACCACGGTGCAGAAGATGATCGGCGCAATGATCATCTTGATCAGCTTGATGAAGCCATCGCCCAGCGGCTTCATCTGCTCGCCCAGTTGGGGCATGAAATGGCCCAGGGCAATGCCCAGCGCAATGGCGACCAGCACCTGGACATAGAGGGATCGATAGAGCGGCGCGCGGGCCGCGGATGGGGCAGACATGAAAGCTCCAGATCAGATTACTAGGGTTAACACTGAGTCTAGGGGCCTGACTTTGTCGGCTTGCTGTGGGAGTTACGTAGCCGCCACAGCCGCTTGCGGCAGATCAAGACGGACGGTCGGTGCCCCGGCTTTTCGCCGTAAAGTGCATGGCCCAGCACTGCCACCATGTCCTCAGCACACCACCTCAACATCGCCTTGCACGTGGCCTCCGGCTGCATCGCCATGAGCATCGGATTCCTCATGTTGATGCGCCCCAAGGGCACGGCATGGCATCGGCGCTGGGGGCGACTGTTCGTTCTGTTCACCGGCCTGGTCTGCGGTTTTGCCGCACTGGGTCTGGCGCTGTTCCGCTTCCTGCCGCTGTTTGCGGTGCTCACCGTGCTGGTCAGCTATCAGCTGGTCAGCGGTTGGCATGTGATTGACACCCAGGCGCGAGGGCCGTCGCGGTTCGACGCGGCGTGGACCTTGCTGGCTGCGTTGGCGGCGGCGTGGTTGATGCGGGTGTCGTTGGCAGATGCTGGCGTGGCGCCGGTGGTGGTCTGGTCCACGCTCGGGGCCCTGGCCACGCTGCTCGTGTATGACACCGCACGCTGGGTGTTCCCCCGCCACTGGCATGCCCTGCTCTGGCGCTACGAGCACATCTACAAGCTGCTCTCGGCCTTGTTCGGCATGGTGTCGGCACTGGTGGGCAATGTGGTGCAGGTCGGCCAGCCGTGGTCGCAGCTGCTGCCCTCGGCGCTGGGCCTGGTCTGCATCGCCGTGTTCTTCGTCAAGCAGGCGCGAACGCCCGCCGGCCGCGCCGTCGCGGCCGATTGATCAGAAACTCAGCACGAAAGCTGCACCGCCGTCGATCGGCCGCACATGGCGGACCCGACCGCCCATGCCGTGCACCAGTTGCCGAACCACGGTCAGGCCGATGCCCTGGCCGCCCTCTCGGGCGCTGAAGAAGGGCAGGAAGATCTGCCGCTCCATCCCGGGTGGCACACCGGGGCCGTTGTCCCGCACGCTGATCTGCAGCCGCCCGCCGCGGCCTTGTCGGGCCTGCAGCCACAGACGGGGGACAGGGGTGTCGGCGGTGGCTTGCTCGGCATTGGTCAACAGGGCCAGCAGGGCCTGCTCCAGCTGGCCTTCGTCGGCTTGCAGGCGCAGGCTGGGGGCGTTCAACTCGAACAGCGCCTCGCCGCCGCGGGCCACCCAGCTGGGCGCCACGGCCAGCTGCAGTCGGCGGAACAGGGTTTGCAGATCGACGGGTGCCAACACCGGTGCCGGCCATTGGCTGACGCGCCGGTAGGTGGCGACAAAGCCGGCCAGCCCTTCGGCGCGCTGGGCGATGGCCTGCAGCGCACTGCGCAGATCGGCCTCGCTGTCCGGCTCGCCGAGCAGGTCCTCGGCCGTCTGGCTGAGGCTCTTGATGGGCGTGAGCGAGTTCATGATCTCGTGCGTCAGCACCTGCACCAGCTGGCGCCAGGCCAGCAGGCTCTCGGCCTCCAGCTCGCTCTCCAGCGGCACCAGGGCCAGCAGGGTTTGCGCCTCGCCATCGATGGCCAGCGGCTGACGCTGCAGCTGCCAGCGCTCGCTGCCGCGCTCGGTGTCCAGCAGCAGGGGGCCGCTGGCGCTGGCGTGGGCCAGCAGCTGGGTCAGGGCCTGCGCGTCGCGCACATGGCCGGGCGCCGCCAGCCGGCGGGCCCGGCTGGTCAGGGCTTGCACCTGGCCGCCGGTGCAGACCCAGGCGGCCACCGGCAGGTGCTCCAGGTGGGCTTGCAGCCGTTGCAACTGCAGGGCCAGCGCGCTCTGCGAGTCCATCGAAGCAGCCGACGAGTCCGGGACGAGCGCGGCGCTGGGGATTGGGTCTGCCACTGGCGCTCGGCGCACCAGCGGCCAGGCCAGGATCGCGCCGAGCAGCGCTGGCAAGGCCACGATGGCGACCATCGTCAGCCAGGCTCGCGCCGTGGGGGGCGCGGCCAGCGGATCGGCGGTGGCGTGCTGCCAGATCGCCATGATGAGGGCGCCAGCCAGCGCCCACAGCAGCAGCGCGGCCAGCAGGCGCAGCCGCTCAGAGCCCATGCTTGTCCAGCCGGCGATAGAGGGCCGCCCGCGACAGGCCGAGCTGCCGCGCTGCCGCGCTCAGATTGCCCTGGGCCTCGGCCATGGCCGCCAGCACGGCAGCCCGCTCCTGGGCAGCCAGCGATCGGCTGGGTTCGTTGGCGCCATTGGTGGCGTTGGCGGCGGTTGCCGCTCCCACCGCGTTGGCCGGCCGGTCGCCGCCGGCCGCGCTGGCGTGGGCACGTTCGAGCGCCTCGCGGCAGGTAGCGATCAGGCGCACGTTGTCCCAGGGCTTGGTCACAAAGTCAAACGCGCCGCGGCGCAGGGCCTGCACCGCCAGGTCGATGTCGGCATAGGCCGTCATCACCACCACCACGGGCGCGTGGGGCCGGGCCTGGACCTCTTCCAGCAAGCGCAGCCCCTGCGCGCCGTCCGTGCGGCCGGGGCCAAAGTTCAGGTCCAGCAGCAACAGGGCGGGCTTCAGCCGGTCCAGGGCCGCGGGCAGCTCGGCCGGCCGGCGCAGGCAGCTGATCGGCGCGACACGCCGCTGCAGCAGCAGCTGGGCGGCCAAGCCCACATCGGCGTCGTCGTCGAGCAAGAGGATCGAGGGCGGGAGGGTCTCAGGCAAGTTCACAGCTTCGCATCTTCGCAGCCTTGCGGCCGGCCAGCCAGCGCGCCGTCCGGAAGCGGACAGGGGGCTGGGCGACTCACGGCCCGGCCACCGAGACTGGGTGCCGTGATGACGCCCATGCCTGAACCCCTTGCGCCAGCCAGCGGCGCCGCCATGGACCGTGCCGTGCGCGGTCCCTCGGCCGTGGCCCGGTGGCTGCGGCGGGCCGGCCTGGGCGCGCTGCTTCTGGTGCCGGTGATCGGCTGGGTGGGCTGGTTCGGTCAGCGGCCGGCCCAGGCTCAATGGCTGCAGGCGCCGCAGCTGGCCGAGGTTCGAGCGGGTGAGTTTCGCGACGAACTGGCGCTGCGTGCCCGGGCCGAGCCCCTGCGCTCGGTGCAGCTCGACGCCCCCGAGGCGGGTCGGGTCGAGGCGGTGCTGGCCCGCGACGGCGATCAGGTGCAAGCCGGCACACCGCTCTACCGCCTGCAAAGCCCGGAGCAGGAGCAACTGCTGCTGCAGCGGGGCGCCGAGGTGGCGCAGCAGATGGCCAATGTGTCGGTGCAGCGCAGCGCCCAGGCCGCCAGCCTGGCGGCCAACCGGCGTGAGCTGGCCCAGTTGCAAGCCGGCCAGCAGCAGGCCGAGGCGGAGTGGGCCCGGCAGTCGGCCCTGGCGGCCGAGGGCTTCGTGTCCACCGCCGCGCTGGAGCAGGCCGAGCGGGCCCACCGCTTGGCCAGCCAACTGCTGCAGCAGGCCCGTGCCGATCAGCAGGCCGAGGCTCAGACGCGCGCGCAGTCCATCGCCGAGATGGCCCGCGCGGTGCAGGGCCTGCAGCGCGGCTTGCAGTGGCTGGCCCAATCGCGCGAGCGCTTGTTGCAGCGCGCGCCCATGGCGGGCCAGATCAGCGGGCTGGCGCTGCAGGTCGGCGCCAGCGTCCGGCCGGGCGACCGGCTGGGCCGCATCGACGATCTGGCCAGCGGCATGCAATGGGTGGCCGAAGTGGACGAGTACTACCTGCCGCGCCTGCAGGCCGGCCTGCGTGCCCGCAGTGACCGGGGCCCGCTGACCCTGGCCCAGACCCTGCCCCAGGTGCAGGGCGGCAAGGTGCGGGTGCTGCTGCGAGGGGCTGAGGGCGCAGCCGCCGTGTCCAGCCCGCCGGCACCCGCCGCCCGCCCCGGCCAGGCGCTGGCGGTGCAGCTGCAGCTCAGCGCTCCGACTCCGGCGCTGCTGCTGGCCGAAGGGCCCGGCGTGCAGCCTTGGCTGTATGTGAAAAGTGGCGCGAGCCAAGGCGCCGAACTGCAGCGCCGCCAGGTTCGACTGGGCCGGCGGGCCGCCGGCCAGGTCGAGGTGCTGGCCGGACTTCAGGCCGGCGATGTGGTGCTGATCTCTCAACCCCCCAGTGATGCGGAAAGACTGCGTTTGCCATGATTGAGCTGACCCGATTGAGCAAGACCCACCGCAGCGGTGACATTGAAACCACCGCGCTCGACGCCATCGATCTGCGCATCGAGGCCGGCGAGTACGTGGCCATCACCGGCCCCTCGGGCTGCGGCAAGTCCACCCTGCTGGGCCTGCTGGGCTTGCTGGATGCACCCAGCAGCGGAACCTACCGGCTGCAGGGCGAGGACGTGAGCCGCAAGACACCGCGCGAGCTGGCGGCCTTGCGGCGTGGCCGCATCGGCTTCGTGTTCCAGAGCTTCAATCTGGTCGATGAGCTGAGCGTGCAGGACAACGTGCAACTGGCCCTGCGCTACGGCCCCTTGTCGGAGAAAGCCCAGCGCCTGCGGGTGGCCGAGGTGCTGCAGCGCCTGGGTCTGGACCACCGCGCCCGCCACCATCCCAGCCAGCTCAGCGGCGGCCAGCAGCAGCGGGTGGCCATCGCCCGGGCCATTGCCGCGCGGCCGGCCCTGCTGCTGGCCGACGAGCCCACCGGCAACCTGGACAGCGCCCACGGCCAGGCCGTGATGCGCCTGCTGCGCGAGCTGAACGATGAAGGCACGACCTTGGTGATGGTGACCCACAGTGCCGAGCATGCCGGCCTGGCCTCGCGCACGGTGCGCCTGCTCGACGGCCGGGTGCTGGTGGACGCGCAGGCGGAGTTGCTGGCATGAGGCCGGCGCTGCAGTGGGGGACGATGTTCGGGCTGAGGTTTGCACTTTCCGATGCGCTGCGCGGCTTGCGCAGCCGGCGCGCGGCCACCGCCGTGTCCATGGCGGGCCTGGTGGTGGCCTTGGCGGTCTGCCTGCTGGTGGCGCTGCTGGCCTGGGCGCTGGCCGAGCACGACCCGGCCATCCCGGAGCCGGAGCGCTTGGTGCTGCTGGACTTCAAGGGCAATCCGCCCGGCGAGCCCAGCCCCTGGTTTATGGCCAGCCCGGTGGCATTCGGGCCCATGCTCCAGGCCCGGGGCTTGCCGCTGACCCTGATCAGCCGGGTGGCGCCCGACGGCATCGACATCAACCACCAGGGCCGCATGCTGCCGGCCTTCAAGCTGATGGCCGACCCGGACCTGGTCACCTTGCTGGGTCTGCGCAGCCTGGCTGGTGATCTGCGGGCTGCGCTCAGCGATCACCAGGGCATCGCCATCAGCATGGAACTGCTGCACCGGCTCTGGGGTGACCTGCCGCCGGCCCAGGCCCTGGGCCGGCGCATCGAGTCACGCGGCACCTTCTACACGGTGCTGGCGGTGATGCCCGACCTGGACCCGCGCGCCCCGCTCTGGCCGGGCAATCCG
>CALRVU010000161.1:0-6964 GCA_943371685.1 Bordetella parapertussis
AAGGGCAAGAAGACCAGCGAGTGCGACGAAGCCCACAACGGCCAGACCGGAAATCCGGGCATCCCCGACCCCTTGAGCACCGGCGGTACCGTCAAGGGCAATCCGGGCGCCTCCGGCTCGCCCGGCAAGCTGGCATTCGAGGTGATCGATCCGCCGAACAGCAAGACCTGCGCCGACCTGATTCCCATTGCCGTGACCGTCACCAGCATCGTGCCCAACACCGGGGCGCGCGGGGCCACGGTCCCGGTGACCATCACGGGCACGGGCTTTGGCACGGCCCCCGCCTTGCACCAGGTCCAGTTCAGCGGCTTCGGGGTCAGTGCAACAGTGACCAACGTGAATGCCACCACCCTGCACTGCGAAGTCACCATCACAGCCTCGGCCCCGCAGAACGCCCGAGATGTGACCGTCAAGGTCGGCCTGTCCGCCAGTGTCGTGGTGCCGAATGGCTTCACCGTTGTCTGAGCGTGCACTGGCCCGAGGCCGCCGCCACTTGCTGGACGCGGCGGCCGCCGGCTTTCCCGAGGCCTGCCACCGCATGACCTTTCCGCGCGCGGCCGGCTTCAGCGGGCCGCGGGAGCAACAAGAGGGCAGCGTGTTCTCGCGGGCCATCCTCGGCGGTCTGCTGCTGGACCTGGCCGAAGCCCTGGGTGGCGACGATGAACTGCGCGCGGCAGCGGTCGCCCAAGCCCACCATGTGGCGTCCCAGCGCCGACCCGATCTCGCGGGCGGCTGGCGCTACTTCCCCGGCCTGCCCGAACTGCCACCCGACCTGGACACCCTGGCCGCCGCCACCGACTTGTTTGCCCGCATCGCCCCTCGGTACCTGCCGCTGACCACCGGCCCGATCGCGCTGGCGCTCGCGCAGCGAGGGGCGGACGGCACCATACCCACCTTCCTGATCAGCCCGGAGGACCCACCCGAGCAACGCGCCACCATGCAGCGCGGCGTGGCGCTGTACTGGGGCAACACGGCCGATGCCGACGTGCTGGCCCGCTTCTACCGGGCGCTGCTGCGCCTGGATCCGGTGGCGCATGGCCCGCTGGCCCCGCTGGACTGGCTGGCCGGGCAGCAAGCCGCCGACGGCAGTTGGCTCATCCCCTGGTACACCGGGCAGCACTACGGCACCCGGCTGTGTGCCGACCTGTTCGAGGCCCTGGCACCGAACGCGCCAGCCGCCGTGGCGGCGCGGGCCTTTCTGAGCCGGCCCCTGCCAGGAAGCGGCGCGCTGGACTTGGCCATGACCGCACCAACGCCGGCCCTGTCGGAGGCCCTGATCCAGCTGCAGCGGGACGATGGCAGCTGGCCCGCCGAACCCTGGCTGCAAATGCCCATGGGCCGGCCCAGCGGCCAGGTGGTGCGCACCCTGACCTGGCAGAGCCAGACCCTGAGCACTGCCTATTGCCTGCGCGCGCTGGCCCAGGACCTGCGCTGAAAGCGCTCGCCGGGCTCCATCCTCAATCGACGCCGAACTCGTAGCGCGACACGCTCTGCCAGGTCTCGCCCGGCCGCAGCACCGGGCTGATCACCCCAGGCTCGGCCAGCCGGTTGGGCGCATCGGGAAAGTACTGCGGCTCCAGGCAGACGCCGCTGCCGCGCTGGTGGAAGCCGCCGCCCGGCGCCGGCAGGCTGCCGTCCAGAAAATTGCCGGAGTAGAACTGCAGGCCGGGCGCCGTGCTGAGCAGGCGCATCGTGCGGCCCGTGGCCGGGCAGTGCAGCTGTGCCGCCAGCCGGGGCGTCAAGCTGCCTTCCGGCGTGGGCTCGTCCAGCCGCCAGTTGTGGTCGTAGCCGCCGCCCAGCGCCAGCTGGGGATGGGCATCGGCGAGGCGCGCACCAATGGCCTGAGGCTGGCGGAAGTCGAAGGGCGTGCCAGCCACCGCCAAGGCGCCAGTAGGGATGAGGCCCGGGCCCACTGCGTCGATCTGGCGGGCTGGCATGGTCAGCACATGGCCCAGGGCAAAACCCTGGCCACTCAAGTTGAAGTAGCTGTGCTGGGTCAGGTTCACCAAGGTGGGCTGGCTGCTGCGGGCCTCGTAATGCACCTCCCAGCTTTTTGCATCCGGCAGGCTGTAGCGCACGCACACCGCCAGCTCGCCCGGAAAGCCCTGGTCGCCGTCCGGGCTGACCAGGTGCAGGGCCAGCACCTGGCCGCGCTCCGGGCCGCCGTTTTCCACCTCGGCCCGCCAAAGGCGCTTGCCCAGGCCGTCCTGGCCGCCATGCAGGGTGTTCTCCCCCTCATTGCGGTTCAGATGGTGGGCCACGCCGTCGACCACCAGGCGCCCACCCGCAATCCGGTTGGCATAGCGGCCGATCAGCGCGCCGAAGTAAGGGTTGCGGGTGGCGTAGTCGTTCAGGTCCTCAAAGCCCAGCACGACATTGGCCAGCACGTCGTGCCGGTCGGGCAGCATCAGCTGGGTGACGATGCCGCCCAGGGTCAGCGCCACCACTTTCAGTTGGCCGCGTTGCAGGGTGCAACGTTGCACCACCTGCCCATCGGGCAGCGGCGGCAGGGCCTCGATGAGGACCTGGGTCGGCGAGCTGCCGTCGGCGGTGTGGGGCGGGATGAGTGCGCGGTTCGACATGGTCAGGTCTCGTGACAGGTTCGGGGTCGTTCGGTGAGCTTCGGATCAGGGGTCGTGTCAGCGGCCCGCGCGGCTTCGGCGGCACGGCGCGCCGGCACCATCCAGGCGCGGCCCTGCCAGCGCCAAAGCATCAGCAGGCCGCGCACCCATTCGTCGGCCATGAAGGCACACCAGACGCCCAGCAGCCCCCAGCCCAGGCCGGTGCCCAGCGCCCAGGCGCCCAAGGCCATCAAGCCCCATTGCGAGCACAGGCCCACCAGCACCGGAAAGCGCGTGTCGCCGCTGGCGCGCAGGGCGTTGATCAGAATCAGGTTGAAGCTGCGGCCGGGCTCCAGCACCAGGCCCAGCATCACCAGCAGCACACCGCCCTGCACCACCACCGGGTCGGCGGTGAAGGCGCCCATCAACCAAGGCGCTGCGGCGGCGGCCACGGCCGCCACCACCAGCGTCCAGATCAAGCCCAGCTTCAGATGCTTCAGGCACATCGCATGGGCTTGCGCCAACTCGCCGGCGCCCACCAGCTTGCCGATCAGGATCTCGTTGGCCAAGCCCACTGACAGGCCGAACAGCATCACCACATTGGCAATCTGCATCGCATAGGTCTGGGTGGCCAGGGGCTGCTCGCCCATGCGCGCCGTCAGGGCGGTGATCAGCATGTAGGCCCCCAGCCAGCTGATGTTCTCGATCACCGCAGGGCCGCCAAAGCTCAGCAGGCGGCGCAGATCGGCCAGCGGCACCGTCAGCAGGTGGCGCCAGTGCATCTGCAGGCCGATCTGCCGCCGGGCCAGCCACCACAGCGCCGCGCAGGCCATGCCGCGGCTGAACACCGTGGCCAGCGCCACGCCGGTCACGCCTTGCTGGGGCACGCCCAGCAGGCCGAACACCAGCACCGCCGTCAGCGCGGCATTCAACACGTTCTGCGCCAGCATCACCCACAACACCTCGCGGGTGTGGCCATGGGCCCGCAAGGTGGCGGCCAATGCAAAGTTCATGGCCTCCAGAAACAGGGTGCCGCCCATCCACTGCAGAAAGGGCAGCGCGTAGACCATCAGCCCCGGCGGCAGCTGGGCCCAGCCCAGCAAGGTGGGCGCGCAGACCGCCAGCAGCACGCTGAAGACCATGCCCAGCCAGAAGTTGGTGCAGACCGCGCCCAGCGCCATGCGCCGCGCGCCCGCCGGATCGCCCGAGCCCAGATGGTGGGTGATGACGATGGAGGCGCCGATGGCCAGCACATTGAAGGCCATCAGGAACATGACCACGATCTGCCAGGCACTGCCCAGGCCGGCCACGGCCTGGTCCGAGATGCGGCTGACCATCAGCGTGTCGACCACGCCGGTACCGATGTGCAGGGCCTGCTCGGCAAAGATCGGCCAGGCCAGGCGCAGCAGGCCGCCGGGCGGTGGGGGCTTCCGGTCCATCAAAGCGGGCGTTTCAGCAGGGTCGATTCAAGTCGCATCGACCACGCCCGGCGCGCTGACGAAGCGGTGCGCGGGCAGACCGCGCACGCCGGGCCGCAGGCGCAGCACATCGCCCGCCTGCGGCTCGCGGGCCAGGGTCTCGGCCGACAACTCCTTGCGGGCAGAGGTGATGAACAACTGGTCCAGCGCCGGCCCGCCAAAAGCCGGGCAAGTGGGTTGGCTGACCGGCAGCGGCCAGCGCTGCAGTTCGCGGCCCTGGGCATCGAGCTGCAGCACGCAGCCGGCCCCCCACAGGGCCACCCACAAATGCCCCTGCGCGTCCACCGTGGCGCCATCGGGCTCGCCATCGTCCAGGGCCAGCTGGGCCAAGACCTCGGGCGTGCCGATCCGGCCATCAGCGTGGTAGCGGGCCCGCTGGATGCAGCGGCTGGGCGAGTCGGTGAAATGGAGCCACTGGCCATCCGGGCTGAACGACAGGCAGTTGGCGATCTGCGCGGCGGGCAGCGGCAGGGGCTCGGCCTGCAGGCTCGCGTCCACCCGCCAGAACTGGCCGGTGCGCTCGCCATGCGGATTGAACAAGCCGAACACGAAACGGCCCTGCGGATCGCAGCGGCCGTCGTTGATGCGCGCATCGACCGTGCGCCAGGCGCTCTCGGGCAAGGGCTGGACGGGGCCCAAGGTGCCCATGCGCAGGTCGAACAGGGCCAGGCCCCGGGCCAGGCCCAGCAGCAATTGATCAGGCGCTTCGCACAGTGCAAAGCTGCCCAGCAGCTGGGGCATCGCCCACTGCTGCAAGGCACCGGTACCGGCCGACCAGCGCGACAGCAGCGCCTGGTTGATATCAGTCCAGAACAGGCTCTGGCTGCGCTCGCACCACAAGGCACATTCGCCCAGCTGGGCCTGGGCCGGCATCCAGCTGGCCAGGCCGGCCTTCAGGCCTTCGGGCGTGTCGAAAGACGCGGGGGTGCCAAGGGGTGTAGCGTCAGGCGCAGCGTCAGAGGTCTTTTCAGGCAGTTTCATTTCTTGAGCAATCGCAATCCATACAGGCCACCGGCCACCGAACCGGGATGGGCCACCAGGCGCACCGTCAACGTGCCCGGGCTGCGGGCCAGCACATCGGCCGGCAGCGGCAGATCAAGGTCATAGAAGGCCCCCGTGGCGGCATCGCCGTTCAGGCGCAGCGGCAGGGTCTGGCCATTGACCTGCACCTCGAACTGCCGGCCGGCGTCAGCCCGGGCCAGCGTCAGACGCAGTGATTTTGCTTGACCCTGCGGGTCTTTCAGCACGTAGCTGAACCAGCCGGTGGCATGGCGCCAGCGGCGGCCCAGGTTCAGGCCGGCCTCGCCGCCTTCGGCTTGGTAGCCATGGTCGGACTCGGGCTGCTGCTCACCCGGCGCCACCTCGTCCACGGTGAGGGCCCGCAAGGCGGCCAGCTCGCGCGCCTGCGCGGCCTGCCGCAACTGCTGCTGGCGCAGGGCGGCGCTGGACACACGGGGCCAGAGCATCTGGTAGCGCGTCTCATGCAGGCGGAAGAAGGGCATCAGCTCGACCACCTCACCCGGGGTGGCGGTGGCGGCCGACAACTTGCGGCTGCTGAAATGCAGCGGCTGCCCCGGCACCGGCCGCAGATCGGCCAGAAAAGCCTGGGGGTCACGGATCAGCCAGGTCGCCTCGGGGGCGCAGACCGGGCCGCTGGCGATGTGGCCCATGCGGCTGGCGTCGCCAAAATGCCGGGTCGGCGGCGCGCTGCCGCTGGCCTGGGCGGCCGCCTCGGCCCGCAGGCTGACGGCCGCCGGCGTGGCCATGGCCAGCACGATCGGCCCATGCAGCACGGCCACCGGGGCCGAGCCATCGGGCAGCCCCTCCAGCCAGCTGTGCATGGGCAGTGACAGTTCCACCCGGTCACCCGCCGCCCAGGGGCCGGCCAATCGAACATAGCCGTCCACGCCCAGCACAGGCTGGACTCGCCGCCCGTTCACCCTGACCGACCAGCGACCCGGCTGGACCCAGGCCGGCACGCGCACTTTGAGCGCCCGGGCGCTGGGCGCCAGCCAGCGCAGCGTGGTGCGCGCACTGTCCGGGAATCCGGTCTCCTGCTGCAATCGGAGGCCCTGCGCCGGCGCGTCCAGCGTGCTGGCGGCATACAGGTTGACCCACAGCGTCTCGGCATCCTGGGCGTAGATCAGCTCGGCATGGCGGCCGTGCACCTCCAGCCCCGAGCCCACGCAGCACCACATGCCCTCGTCCACGGTGGAATAGACGCGGTAGTGGTTGGGCCGCTGCGGCGTGAAGTAGACCAGCCCGCCGGTGCGCGGATGCTGGGCCGAGAGCACATGGTTGAACAGCGCCCGCTCGGCATAGTCGGTGTAGAGCCGGTCCGGATGCTGGTGGAACAGCTGGCCGGTCAGCTTGAGCAGGTTGTAGGTGTTGCAGCTCTCGGGGCCTTCCACCTCCTGCAGCATGGATTGGAAGTCGCTGCGGTCGTGGAAGTGCTCCTTGACGCTGTTGCCGCCCATGGGAACGCTGCGCTTTTGCACCAGTTGCTGCCAGAAGAACTGGGCAGCGGGCGCGCGCAGGTCTGCGCCTTTTGCTCCCCCTGCGGCCCCTGGGGCCTCTGCCGGCCCAGCCAGCTCCGCCAGCCGTTGCACGCCCATCAGCTTGGGGATCTGGGTGTTGGCATGCAGGCCGTCGAGCCGGTCTTGCTGGGCAGCCAGCGGCTGCACGACGGCCTGGTCGACAAAGCGCCGGGCCAGGGCCAGGTGGGCCGGGTTGCCGCTGATGACATGGGCATCGGCCAGCACCTCGACCATGCCACCGTGCTCGGTGCGCAGCATGGCCTGCATCTGGGCATCGCTCAGGCCGGCCGTGACGCGCGCCACCCAGTCAACCATGCGCAGCAGCATGTCCCGGGCGGCCGGCTGGCGGCCATGCAACCACGCATCGCGCAGCCCGGCCAGGGTCTTG
>CALRVU010000162.1:0-6939 GCA_943371685.1 Bordetella parapertussis
GGCATCGGCCATGTCGTCGTCGGTGCTTTGTTCAGCTGACATTCGTATCTCCCATCCAGCTCAGGGTCGAGCTGGTCAACATGCGATCGATCTTGATGGCGTAGTGACCATCGGAGGTGCCGTAGTGGCAGTCAAACACCGGCACGCCATCGACCTTGGCCTGGATCATCGGATTGAGGTCCAGCTCGATGAAATCACCGGGCTTGAGGGCCAGCAACTGCTCGACCGTGGCCGGGGCGGTGCCCAGCTCAGCCACCATGTCCACATTGGCGGACTTGATCTGCTCCTTGAGCAGGTTGACCCAGCGGTGATCGGGCTCGACCGAGTCACCCTGCATCGACGAATACAGCACGTCGCGGATCGGCTCCAGCGTCGAGTAGGGGATGCAGAAGTGCACCGAGCCCGAGGTCTCGCCGATCTCCAGGGTGAAGCTGGTGGCCACCACGATCTCGCTGGGCGTGGCGATGGTGGCGAACTGGGGCTGCATCTCGCTGCGCTGGTAGTCCAGCTCCAGCGGGTAGATGCCCAGCCAAGCCTTGCGGTATTCAGTGGTGATGCACTCGACCAGGCGCTGGATCACGCGCTGCTCGGTGGCCGAGAAATCCCGGCCCTCGATCCGGGTGTGGAACTTGCCGACGCCGCCGAACAGGGCGTCGATCACCGCGAACACGATGCTCGGGTCGCAGACGATGAGCCCGGAGCCGCGCAGCGGCCGCACCTGCACGATGTTGAAGTTGGTCGGGACGACGATCTCGCGCAGGAAGGCGCTGTACTTCTGCACCTTGATGCCGCCGATCGACACCTCGGGGCTCTTGCGGATCATGTTGAACAAGCCGATGCGGATGTTGCGCGCGAACCGCTCGTTGATGATCTCCATCGTCGGCATCCGGCCCCGGACGATCCGCTCCTGGCTGGAGAGGTCGTAGGTGCGGATGCCGCCTGTCGGCGCTTCTTCCTGCTCAAGCTTCTGGCTCTCGCCGGTGATGCCCTGCAGCAGCGCGTCGACTTCGTCTTGCGAGAGGATTTGCTGGTTCATGTTGGCTCGGTGTGGCGCCGGAGGCGACGAGGGGTCAACATTTACTGGATGATGAAAGACGAAAACTGGACGGACTTGATCGGTGAGTCGTCGAGGCTGTCGAACTGGCGGCGGCGCTTCTTCTTGCCGGGCGCGGGCGCCTCTTCCACCTCGTCCTCGTCTTCCAGCTCGATGCCCATGGGCAGCACGGCCTCGCGGCGGATCTGGCGGGCCAGCTTTTCCTTGCCGTCAGGCTGCATCAGGTCGACCGAAGTCTTGTGCGAGAGCAGCAGCAGGATGTTGTTGCGGATGGCCGGCAGATAGGCCTTGATCTCGTCACCCGACTTGGCGTCTTCGACCTCCAGGGTCACGCCGATCTGGGCAAAGCGATCCGCGTCGCGGTCGGCCAGGTTGACCACGAAGGGATCGAGCGGAACAAAGACCGGCAGCGCATGCTTGTCGTCCTTCTTCTTTTCCTTCTTGGGCTTCTTCTTCTCGACGTGGGCGGACTCATCGGCCCCGCCCTCGGCGGCCGCGGCCTCTTCGTCGTGCGCCTTCTTCTTCATCATGAAGACGGCACCACCGCCGATCGCGGCCAGCAAGACCACCGCAGCAATGATGATGATCAGCTTCTTCTTGCCCTTCTTGGGCGCGGCATCGGCGGCGGGGGCAGCAGCGGCTGCGGACATGGCGGCTCCTTGGCGTTTCGGCAGGCTGGCTCCGGCAGCCCGGCGGCCGCCACAGAGAAACCCGATGAAGCCATTATTGAGAGCCGACCGCCCCGGCTAAGCCGGGAAAAGCGGGCGAAATCAAGCCGCCTTGGCAGGCCTGCGCACCGCGGCGCCGTCAGGCGTAGAGGTCGAGCAGGCCACGCCGGCTGGCGGCCG
The DNA here is from genome assembly GCA_943371685.1 of Bordetella parapertussis. Classification (GTDB taxonomy): domain Bacteria; phylum Pseudomonadota; class Gammaproteobacteria; order Burkholderiales; family Burkholderiaceae_C; genus Ideonella; species Ideonella parapertussis_A. Next base: position 1,903 of record CALRVU010000162.1, read on the forward strand.
GCGCGCTGCGCGGCAGACCCGCCAGGTCGGCCGCCTCACGGCCGCCACGCGCTGGCGACAAGCCGGCGGCTGCGGCGCTGCGGGCCTGGGCGGCGGCCTCTTCGCGGGCATATTGGGCGTTCTGGCCGGTCTGGTCGGACACGCTGCCGCCGCTCAGGCTCAGGCCGGCACCGCCCAGCTGCTCGGCCAGTTGCGGCAGGGCCTCGGCCAGGGCCGCGCGGGTGCTGGCCACGTCAGCGCCCAGCTCGATGCGAGCGGCACCGTTCTCCACCGCGATGCGCACTTCGATCGGACCCAGCTCGCGCGGATGCAGCTCCAGCATGGCGTGCTCGATGCCGTCGCGCACCCAGGTGCTCAGTTGCAGACCCAGGCTGGCCGGAAAGGCCGGACTCTCGGGCGGCACCGGCAGCTCGGCCCGCACCGGAGCTTGCGCCTCGGCGGCGCTGGCCTCGGGCGGGCGGGCAGGTGCCTCAGCCACCGCACCCAGGCTGGGCAGGTTGCCCTCGCTGCGCTCGACCGGCACGGCCAGGCGCTCGGTGGCGGCTTGGCGCGCCTCGCGCTGGTTCACCTCATCTTGTGCAGCCTGGCCACCCAGGCCGGCGGCCTGCAGCGCGGCCTGAAACCGGCCGACCTCGCTCGGCGCGGTGGCGTCGGTCTTGGCATCAGCGCCTTCGGCCGCGGCTTCAGCGGCGGCATCGGCCCGGGCCCGGCGGCTGGCCTGGCCCGCCGCGTTGCGGGCCTTGCCCAGCTCCGCCAGGCCGTCAGCAGCCCGGCCTGCGCCGGCCTCACTCAGGCCGGCAAAGCGCAAGGTGCTGGGCTGCGTGCCCAGGTCCTCGGCGGTCAACTGCAGCTTCAAGGCCCGCGCGGCGCGGGGGCCTTCGGCCTCGCTGCCCTCGCCTTCGGGCGACGCCGCCTCCGCGTCGTCCGCATCGGCATCCACTTGCTCGTCGCGCCGGCGCTGCAGCTGCGACGCGGCAGATTCCTCCGCGCTGTCGCTGGCCTGGCTGCGTGCGGCTTCCGCGCGCAGGCCCTGACCTTGCAACATCCTGGAGAACTCACGGCCGGCATTGCCATTGCCTTCAGAGCGCGCTTCGGGCCGGCGTTGACCGCTGCGCGACGTCGCAGGACGCACCGGGGCCAAGGCTTCGACTGATTTTTCCAGCGTCATGATCGGTGTCTCCTTCAGGCGGCAGCCAGGGCTTGTCGGTCCAGCCAGGCGCGGCGCTGGGCCGCTTCGTCGCCCTGCTTCTGCTCGCGGCGCTGCAGCTGCAGCAGGGCGGCGGCCTGGCGGCGTTCAATCAGGCGGCGCACGGTGGCCACCTTGACCTCCCGGTAGTGCAGGCGCTCGCGGGCCATCTTGACCCGCTGCTCCATCTGCAGCACCGAGCCCTGCTGGGCGGCGATCGCCTGGTCCAGGCGCGCGACGAAGCCGTGATAGCAGCGCACGATCTCGATGGGGGCGGACTTGGCAAACTGGGCGGCCCATCGCATGCGGTACTCGCCCCGGTAGGTGACCAGCGAGTCGGCCTGTTCATGGGCGGCATCGGCCTGGCGCTCGGCGGCGCGCAGCTCGGTCAGGGCTTCGTCGCGGCGGCGCTCTTCGCGCTCCAGCAGGGTGTGCAGGATCTTCATGCGGTCCATGGCGATTCCTTGGGTTCTGTCGCGAGTTCAGTCGCGGATTCAGTCGGTACGGCGCAGGCGCGGCATGTCATGGCTCAGCCTGCGGGATTGAGCTTGAGCAACTGCCGCAGGCTGGCCTCCAGGCCGGCCCGGTCGTGCATGTCTTGCTGAAGCAGGGCGTTCATCTGTGGATGGACGCGCACGGCGGCGTCCAGCTCGGCATCGGCGCCGGGCACATAGGCGCCCAGCTGGATCAGGTCACGGGCCTTGTTGAAACGGGCCAGCCACTGGCGGGCGCGACGAGCGCCGTCCAGGTGCTCGCGCGGGGCCACCGCACTCATCACCCGCGAGATCGACTTCTCCACATCGATGGCCGGAAAGTGGCCGCTCTCGGCCAGCTCGCGGCTGAGCACGATGTGGCCGTCCAGGATGCCTCGGGCGGCGTCAGCGATCGGATCCTGCGGATCGTCACCTTCGGTCAGCACGGTATAGAAAGCGGTGATCGAGCCCACGCCGTTCAGGCCGTTGCCCGAGCGCTCGACCAGCTGCGGCAGCTTGGCAAAGCAGCTGGGCGGGTAGCCCTTGGTGGCAGGCGGCTCGCCGATGGCCAGGCCGATCTCGCGCTGGGCCATGGCAAAGCGGGTCAGGCTGTCCATCAGCAGCAGCACATGCTGGCCGCGATCGCGGAAGTGCTCGGCAATCGCCGTGGCATAGCTGGCGCCCTGCATGCGCACCAGCGGCGGCGCGTCAGCCGGGGCCGCCACCACCACCGAGCGCTGCAGGCCCTCCTCGCCCAGGATGTCTTCAATGAATTCCTTGACTTCACGGCCCCGTTCACCGATCAGCCCGACGACGATCACGTCGGCCGCGGTGTAGCGGGCCATCATGCCCAGCAGCACCGACTTGCCCACGCCGGTGCCGGCAAACAGGCCGATGCGCTGGCCGCGCCCCACCGTCAGCAGGGCATTGATGGCCCGCACACCGGTGTCCAGCGGCTGGCGCACCGGGTCGCGGTCCATGGCATTGATGGGCCGGCGCACCATCGGCTCTTTGTGCGTGGCCAGCAGCGGGCCGCCCCGGTCCATGGGATGGCCGTGCGAGTCGACCACCCGGCCGAGCAGGCCGTCGCCCATGGGCAGGTGCAGGCCGCGGTCTTCGGTGCGGCGCCAGGGGTGGTTGTCGGCCCCCAGCTTGGGCGGAATCTGGGCCACCGGCAACGGCACCACGCGGGCGCCGCTGGCCAGGCCATGCAGCTCGCCGGTGGGCATCAGGTAGGCGCGGTCGCCGCTGAAGCCCACCACCTCGGCGGTGACGGGCTGCTCGCCCTGCACGCCCACCGAGCACACCGCGCCCACCGGGGCGCGCACCCCGGCGGCCTCCAGCACCAGGCCGGTGACGCGCACCAGCGTGCCCTCCATCTCCAGCGGCTGCGGCAAGGCCGCATAGTGGCCCATGTCTTCCAGAAATCGCGGCCAGTGCTGCAGGCGCTCGGCGCTCATGGCTGCTCCTCGCCAGGGGCATCGGTGTCTGCGGCTTCAACCAGCCCTTCAAGCGGCTCGCCATCGGGATCGTCCACGGTCTCTTCCACCATGGCAGCAGGCTCCGGCTCAATCTGCGGCGCCTCCAGCGGCGTGGTGTCCGCCGGGCTGTCCCAGGCCAGGTCCACGTCAAACACGGCGGCGGCCCGGGCCCAGCGCGATTCGATCCGCGCATCGACCTGGCCCAGATCGGACTCGACCACGCAGCCGCCCCGGCTCAGGCTCTGGTCGGCCTGCAAGATCACCGCGCGGGCCTTGAGTGCGTCACCGGCACCCTGCGCGACCAGGCTCAGGTCATCGGGGTGCAAGCGCAGGCGCAGGTGCTTGGCGGACAGCATCACCGCCGCCACCGCCTCTTGCGCCACCTGGGCCATGCAGGCCGGGCGCTGGGTGATCTCACTGCGCACGATCTGGCGGGCCAGCGTCACGGCGGTGTGCAGCACGGCGTCGGCCATGCGCGACTCGAGTCCGGCCATCTGTTCTTCAAAAGCCGCCACCACCTGCACCACCTGGGCCGTGACCTGCTGGGCATACTGGCGCTTGGCGGCCTCCAGGGCTTCCAGACCATCACGGTAGCCTTCCTGCCGGCCCTGGCTGCGGGCCTCTTGCACGCGCAGGGCCCATTCAGCGGCCAGCTCCTCTGGGGTGGGTTCGGGCGGTGGCGGCGGCGCATCGGGCTCGGCCGCCTGGGCGGGCGCGGGCTTGATCGGCGCGCCGGTGGGCGTGGTGGCGGCCCCCAGGCCGGCAAAGGTGTCGGGCTGCCAGGCGGCAAAGTCGGCCAGTTCCTCACGCGGGATGAACCGGGCGTAGGCATTGGCTGGCCGCTGCGCCGCGCCCGTGGGCGCAGGCACCGGCCGAGGCCCGGTTTTAGAGGAAGTCATCAGCGCCTCCGGAGGCGAGCACGATCTGGCCTTCGTCGACCAGGCGGCGGACGATCTTCAGCATTTCCTTCTGCTCGCTCTCCACCTCGGAAACCCGCACCGGGCCGCGCGACTCCAGGTCCTCGCGCAGCGTCTCGGCCGCGCGGGTGGACATGTTGCGGAACACCTTCTCGCGCAGCTCGGGCGTGGCGCCCTTGAGCGCGATCACCAGCGAGTCGCTCTGCACTTCCTTCAGCACCGACTGGAAGCCCTTGTCGTCGAGCTTGTTCAGGTCGTCGAAGGTGAACATGTTGTCCATGATCTTCTGCGCCAGGTCGCCGTCGGCCTCGCGGATGTAGTCCAGCGCCGAGGTCTCGACCGACGAGCCCATCATGTTGATGATCTCGGCCGCGGCCTTGACGCCGCCGAGCGAGGCCTTCTTCAGGCGGTCGCCGCCGGCCAGCACCTTGCTCATCACCTCGTTGAGGTCCTTGAGCGCGCTGGGCTGGATGCCGTCGAGCGTGGCGATGCGGATCAGCACCTCGTTGCGCTGGCGCTCGGTGAAGGCCTTGAGCACGGTGGACGACTGGTCGAAATCCAGGTGCACCAGGATCGCGGCAATGATCTGCGGGTGCTCATTGCGCAGCAGCTCGGCCACCGAGCCGCCGTCCATCCACTTCAGGCTCTCGATGCCGGTGACATCGCTGCCCTGCAGGATCCGGTCGATCAGCAGATTGGCCTTGTCGTCACCCAGGGCCTTGCGCAGCACGCTCTTGACGTACTCGTCGGTGTCAGCCACCAGCATGTGCTGCTCGGAGGCCTGGGCCGCGAACATGTCGAGCACTTTCTCGACCCGCTCGCGCGGAATGACCTTGAGCTTGGCAATCGTCTCGCCCAGCTTCTGGACTTCTTTGGGCCCCAGGTGCTTGAACACGCCGGCGGCTTCCTCCTCGCCGAGTGACATCAGCAGGATCGCTGCGTTTTCTGCGCCTTCGTCGTCCATGATCCGTGTCTCGCTT
>CALRVU010000163.1:0-6881 GCA_943371685.1 Bordetella parapertussis
AAATCATTCACCGCACCACGGCGATGTTCGTCGAGTACTTCGGCGAGAAGGCTCGTCCGTTCTCGATGGTGCTGGTAGAGGAGGTCGCCGACGGCGGCTGGGGCCGAGCGGACGAGACGCTGACGATGGCCAAGATGGGTATCCCGCCCAAGACAACGTAAGCCGTGAGCTGCGTTCAGGCCGGCACTTGCCGGGCTGAACGCCTATGTCCCTGGGGACTCCCCAGGGATGCCTTGGCTCTGTGGCTGAAGCTCTTTGGCGCGGTCATGCTGGCCCTGTGAGGTCACCCGCAATCTCACTCCATCCAGCCCGAGGTCCGAGCGTTTGCCGGGAACCTCAAGGCTCGCGCATTCGCCGCCTTGGCTGCCGCAGAGCGGACCCGCCACCCGCAAAAAAGGAAGTACCAGTTGAGCACTCAATCACCGAGCGCGGACCAGGTGAAATCGCATCCCGAAGCCAAGTCCTTCTTTGCGTTCAGGAACGCTCGTTATCGGTCCTACTTCTCGGCTCTTCTGCTCACCATGATGGCCGACAACGTCGAGCATGTCATCACCTATTGGATGGCATTTCAGAAGTTCCATTCTGCGGTCCTGGGCGGCTTTGCTGTCGTATCCCATTGGGTTCCGTGGCTCGTGCTCGCCATACCTGTTGGTGCGCTGGCCGAGCGCTTCGACCCACGTCGCATCATGCTGCTCGGGCTAGGCATCTTCATGTCGGTCTCGGTCGGCTGGGGGTGCTTGTTCGTCGCCGATGAGCTTCAAATATGGCAAGCGGCAGTGCTACTCTGCTTGCACGGCTGCGCAGGCGTTCTGTGGATGACTGCAGCCCAAATCTTCCTGCACGATTTGGTGCCCTCGGAGGTTTTGGCCAGCGGGATACGGCTGAGCTCGACGGCAAGGTACTTGGGTATGCTTGCAGGACCTGCCGTCGGTGCCGGACTGCAATCGACCCTCGGACCCGCCTACGGGATATTTGTCAACGCTGGCCTCTACCTACTGCCGGCCCTATGGCTATGGAAGACGCCTCGCAGGCCACTGAAGGAGGACCCCGTGGTTCCTCATAGGCAGGCCGTGCGGGGCACTAATGACTTCCTAGAGGGGCTTGGTGGCATCAAGCGCGACAAGACCTTGCTGTCGATGTTCGTGCTCGCCGGTGCGTCCTCTCTTCTGATCGGCAACAGCTACCAAGCTCAGCTGCCAAGCCTGGCGGTTGATATCGACGCAGACGCAGCCAGCGAAAACTACAGCTTGCTGCTCACTGCGGATGCGTTCGGCGCACTGTTGGCTGGGCTGGCGCTCGAATGGCGGGGAGCTCCAAAGTCCACGGCACCCGTCGCTGTTCTCTTCGGCATGTTGTGGGCAGCGGCACTCGCGGGATTTGCCATGTCACACGCGCTGCCCGTGGCACTGGTCATGCTGTTCATGACTGGTGTCTTCGAACTGCTATTTGCAAGCATGGCTCAGACCATCGTCCAAACGAATGCGCCTGCGGCAGCACGTGGAAGAGTCATCGGCGCCTTCAATATGTCCGCCCTGGGGCTGCGGGCCTTCAGTGGCGTCTCTGTTGGTTTTCTTGGCGCGATGATTGGCGTGAGGACTGCCGTCATTGCGAATGCCGCCTTGCTTGTCTTGGTTCTCGGCATCGTGTTGTGGCGTCTCCTGGTTCGGCCGCGAAAGCGGGCGTGAGCCCTGCCGAGGCAGAGCTCGTCCAATGGAACTTCAGCAATGCATCAGAGCCTGGACGCAGAGCACACACAAACAAGGGCCCGCTCCCAGCTCGGTGCGGAGGTTCGATGAAGTTTGGCTTCGGGCACATTGCTGACGCGCGCTTTGCTTGAAATTGCTGCTGCACTGAGTCAGTGGTTCCAGTCCGCGGCCGGTCACAGCGGTCGTTCGGCCGCTCAAACGCTGAGCTTTAGCGGCAGCGCTCAGTCTGAAGCCGACATCGCGCAGCGGGCGGCAACTTTGCCGCGTATGGAGCCGGTCGCCACCATTGAGGGTGCGATCGGCAAGCCGACATTCCGGGCTGCGGCAGGCGCCGCCAAGAGCGTCGGCATTCCGGTCAAACCTCAATCAGACGAGCACGGGTGCAGTCTGCGAACCTGCCCGCAAACGCGTCACGTCGCGCCCAGGCGGGGCTCCGAAGTGTCGACTGTATTCGCGGCTGAACTGGGACGGGCTGTCGTAGCCCACGCTGAAACCAACCTCGGCGATGTCGGCCGAGTCGGTCATCAGCTTGGCTCGCGCCTCCTGCAGCCGGATCAGCTTCTGGTACTGCAACGGGCTCAGCGCCGTCACGGCCCGAAAGTGACGATGGAACGTGGACGGACTCATCGCCACCATCTCCGCAAGTTCCTCGATGCGAACAGGTTTGGCGTAGTGCAGCCGAATCCAGCGGATGGCCCGACTGATCTGCGAAAGGCGGCTGTCGGCCAGACCGATCTGCCGTACCGCCGTGCCCTGCTCTCCGTTCAGAAGCCACCAGAGGATTTCGCGTTCGACCATCGGAGCGAGCGCGGCGGCGTCGCGAGGCCGGTCCAGCAGTCGAAGCAGGCGCACGACGGCTTCAAGCAATTCCGCCGGAGCGTTGCTGACGCCCAAGCCCGCCAGCTCGGCTGCCGGCTGATCGCTTGTGGCTGTTTCAAGGAGGAGCGTCGCGATGCTCGCGGGCTTGAGCGTGATGGCAGTGGACAGGAAGGGGAACTCGGGGCTCGCCTGGCTGATGCAGCCCGAGATTGGCAGGTCAACGGACACCACCGCGTACTGCCCCGCGCCGTACTCGAAAACCTTGTCGCACAGCTGTGTTCGCTTGGAGCCCTGAGCTACCACCACCAGCAAGGGTTCCAGTACGCAATGGCCCAATTCGGTGGGCCCGCTATAGGACGCCACCCTGATGCCGTGTGCCGCCTGGGTCACGGTGTCCGTGCCGGCGTGGCGCGAAATCAGCGTTCGAAGTTCGTTGATGCTTTCCACACCGCGACAGTAACCGCAGCACCTCGCATGCGCAAGTCCGCAGCGCATGAACCGATCAAGATTGACAGGATTGTGCAATTCTTTGACAGCTTCGATCTATCCGGATTCGGTGCTTCTGACTTCAAATTCGGCGATGCCGAACCCGTGGGCCGCCGATGCTGAGTACCCCAATCTGTACCTGCGTGCTCGCTAGCTGAAGCAAGCGCGGGCGGCCATCGAGCTTCGTCTCCCACAGCACAGCACACCCGCCGGAGAGCACCTCCGGTGAGGCTGGGCGGAGCCTTGCCGAATATCAGTTGAAACCGACCGCAGCGAGCGAAACAAGCAACCTCATACCGAAGGAAGTGATCATGCCCCAAGCCCACCCCAATGAGAAGACCAGCCGTAGCAACATCTGGCTCGCTGGCACCACCCTGACCGCAATCACGGCTGTTGCAGCGGCCGTCTTTACCCTGCGTACCGCGCCTGCCGTTGCTTCGTCGGCAGCCGCACCGCAGGCGTTGCCGGTATCGGTGGCGACTGTCGTGCAAAGCGAAGTGACCGCCTGGGACGAGTTCTCCGGCCGGCTCGAAGCCGTCGAGCGTGTGGACATCCGCTCACGCGTCGCCGGTACCGTGCAAGCGGTGCACTTCCGCGAAGGCGCTCTCGTCAAAAAAGGCGACCTGCTCTTGACGATCGATCCAGCGCCCTACGCTGCAGACGTCGAACGTGCCGAGGCGCAAGTGGCTGCCGCACAGGCGCGCCAGTCCTACGCAAAGAGCGAGTACGAGCGCGCCCTGCGCCTGCTCGACGAGCGCGCCATCGCCCAGCGTGAGGCCGACGAGCGCATCAACGCCCAGCGCGAGGCCGAAGCGAATCTCCGTGCCGCGCGTGCCGCCTTGCAGACCGCGCAACTGAGCCTGGGCTACACCCAGGTGCAGGCACCTGTGGCGGGTCGCGTCGGCCGCCTGGAGATCACGGTAGGCAACCTGGTTGCCGCCGGCCCGGGTGCGCCCGTGCTGACGACGCTCGTCTCGGTCAGCCCGATCTACGCCAGCTTCGATGCCGACGAGCAGATCGTCACCCGCGCACTGAAGACCTTGCCCCTCGGCGCAGGCTCCCGCGCGCAGCTCGACAAGATCCCCGTGCAAATGGGCACTGCGGGCAGCGCCGACACGCCCTTCACCGGCAAGCTACAGCTGGTCGACAACCAGGTCGATACCGCCAGCGGCACGGTTCGGGTGCGTGCCGTGTTCGACAACGCCGACGGAAGTCTGATCCCGGGCCAGTTCGCACGCCTGCGCATGGGCCAGGCCAAGAACAGCCAGGCGCTGCTGGTCAGCGAGCGCGCGGTCGGTACCGACCAAGACAAGAAGTTCGTCATGGTGGTCGGCGCGGACAACAAGGCCGCCTACCGCGAAGTGAAGCTTGGAGCCAACGTAGGCGGCCTGCGCATCGTCACATCGGGCCTGCAAGCGCAGGAGCGCGTGATCGTGAATGGTCTGCAGAGGGTGCGCCCGGGTGCCTTGGTAGACCCGCAGCCCGTGCAGATGGACCCGAAGGCCGAGGCGGCGCGCACTGCGCCAGCGCGGTCGTGAGTCGAGTCAGCAAACACCCAAGCCAACTGCCATGAACCTGTCCAAATTCTTCATCGACCGGCCGATCTTCGCCGGCGTGCTTTCGCTACTGATTTTCCTCGGCGGACTGATTGCCGTGCGCGGCTTGCCAATCTCCGAGTACCCCGAGGTCGTACCGCCCTCGATCGTCGTGCGCGCCAACTACCCGGGTGCCAACCCTAAAGTCATCGCCGAGACGGTGGCCACGCCCATCGAGGAGCAGATCAACGGCGTCGAAGGCATGCTCTACATGGCCAGCCAGGCCACCACCGACGGCCTGATGACGCTCACCGTCACCTTCAAGCTCGGCACCGACCCCGACAAGGCACAGCAGCTGGTGCAGAACCGGGTGGCGCGCGCCGAAGCGCGGCTGCCAGAGGAAGTGCGACGGCTGGGCATCACCACCGTCAAGAGCTCGGTCGACCTGACGATGGTGGTGCACCTTCTGTCGCCCAACGGCCGCTACGACATGACCTATCTGCGCAACTACGCGCTGCTCAACGTCAAGGACCGTCTGGCCCGCGTGCCCGGCGTTGGCGACGTGCAACTGTTCGGCTCGGGCGACTACTCGATGCGCGTCTGGCTCGACCCGCAGAAGGTCGCCAACCGCGGCCTGTCGGCCAGTGACGTGGTGACTGCCATTCGCGGGCAGAACGTGCAGGCGGCTGCCGGCGTCATCGGTGCCTCGCCCGGGCTGCCGGGCATCGACGTTCAACTGTCGGTCAACGCCCAGGGCCGGCTGCAAACCGAGGAAGAGTTCGGCGACATCATCGTCAAGAGTAGTGCCGACGGCGCGGTGACACGTCTGCGAGACATCGCCCGAATCGAATTGGGTGCCGCCAGCTACGCGCTGCGCTCGCTGCTCGACGAGAAGGACGCCGTTGCGGTGCCGATCTTCGCGGCACCCGGCTCGAACGCGATTGCCATCAGCGACGGCGTGCGCGCGACGATGGAAGACGTGAAGAAGGCGATGCCCGAGGGCGTGAGCTACGAGATCGTCTACGACCCCACGCAGTTCGTGCGCGCCTCGATCAAGTCGGTGGTGGCCACCCTGCTCGAGGCCATCGTGCTGGTGGTGCTGGTCGTGATCCTGTTCCTGCAGACCTGGCGCGCGTCAATCATCCCGCTGCTGGCAGTCCCGGTCTCGGTGGTCGGAACCTTCGGCGTGATGCACCTGTTCGGCTTCTCGATCAACGCGTTGAGCCTGTTCGGCCTGGTGCTGGCAATCGGCATCGTTGTCGACGACGCCATCGTGGTGGTGGAGAACGTGGAACGCAACATCGCCAGCGGGCTGAACCCGCGCGAAGCCACGTACCGAGCTATGCGCGAAGTGTCAGGCCCAATCATCGCCATCGCACTGGTGCTGATCGCAGTGTTCGTGCCGCTGGCCTTTATCACCGGACTGACGGGGCAGTTCTACCGCCAGTTTGCGTTGACGATCGCGATCTCCACCGTGATATCGGCGATCAACTCGCTGACCTTGTCACCGGCGCTCGCGGCAGTGCTGCTGAAGAGCCACGACGCGCCCAAGGACGCACTCACCCGCGGCATGGACCGCATACTTGGCCGCTTCTTCCTCGCCTTCAACCGTGTGTTCCAGCGTGGCTCTGACGCCTACAGCGGCGGTGTGAAGAGCGCCGTCTCGCGCAAGGCGGTCATGCTGATCGTCTATGCGCTACTGGCGGCGGCCACGGTCGGTGTGTTCAAGCTGGTGCCGAGCGGGTTTGTGCCGGCGCAGGACAAGCAGTACCTGATCGGCTTCGCGCAGTTGCCTGACGGCGCCACGCTCGACCGCACTGAAGAGGTGGTCCGGCGCATGAACGCCATCGTCGCCAAGCAGGCGGGCGTCGAACACGCCATCGCCTTCCCAGGCCTGTCGATCAACGGCTTCACCAACAGCTCGAACTCGGGCATCGTGTTCGTGTCGCTGCAGGACTTCGACCTGCGCAAGGACAAGACACTCAGCGCCGGCGCCATCGCGCAAAGCCTGAATGGCCAGTTTGGCCAGATCCAGGACGCGTTCATCGCGATCTTCCCGCCGCCGCCGGTGCAGGGGCTGGGCACGACCGGCGGCTTCAAGCTGCAGTTGGAAGACCGCGCCTCGCTCGGCTACGACGCGCTCGACGCGGCCCAGAAGGCCTTCATGGCCAAGGCCTACCAGGCGCCGGAGCTGGCCGGCCTGTTTTCGAGCTGGCAGGTCAACACGCCGCAGCTCTACGCCGACATCGACCGCACTAAGGCACGACAGCTCGGCGTGGCCGTGACCGACATCTTCGATACGATGCAGATCTACCTCGGCAGCCTGTACGCCAAC
>CALRVU010000164.1:0-6849 GCA_943371685.1 Bordetella parapertussis
CGCAATGGCTGAGCTTGGAGGGCGCGCCGGTGTTGACAGGAATTCCCTCTATCATCCAAACCAGAATCCACACCATCAGGTGCCGGCGCGCCCACGACGATTCGGCCCCGGAAGTGCCGGTGTATTCACTTCAACGCGGCGCCTGGGCCGCCAGGGCAGGAAAACCACTTCGTGGCAACAAGCGATCATCCGTACAGGCAGCAGCCTGCAAGAGCGTTCTGGAAGAACGTTGTCAGTGACCGGCAGGCCACCGACATCACCGACTGGTATCGCAGGAAGTGGGCCATCACCCAGGCCAGGGTCGCCACTGCAGGAAGCTGCTTTGCCCAGCACATCGGCTCTCGTTTGCGCAGCAGCGGCTTCAGGTTCCTGGATGCTGAGCCGATGCCACGCCTCTTCTCGCAAGAGCGCGCCACGGAGTGGGGCTTTGGTGTCTACTCGGCACGCTACGGCAACGTGTACACCACACGGCAGTTGCTGCAGTTGTTGCTGAGGGCGACGGGAGAGTTCACTTCGTCAGAATCAGCCTGGGAATGGAAGGGTGGATTTGTCGATCCGTTCCGTCCCACCATCGAGCCGGTGCCCATGGACAGCGCCGAGGAGGTGCTGGCCTGCCAGACAAGCCACTTGGCATCCGTGCTTCGGCTGTTTCAGCAGACCGATGTCTTCGTGTTCACGCTCGGTTTGACCGAAGGCTGGCAGTCACGCAGCGATGGCAGCGTATTCCCGGTCTGCCCTGGCACACAGGGCGGCTCTTTCGACGACGCGCGCTACTCGTTTGTCAACTTCAGCTACCCTGAGGTGATCGCAGACCTCGAAGCCTTCATGCTGCGAGCGCGACAGATCAACCCGGAGATGAAGTTCCTCTTCACCGTCAGCCCGGTCCCCTTGATGGCCACCGCGACACAGGATCAGGTCGTCGTCGCCAGCACCTACTCGAAATCGGTGCTCCGGGCCGCTGCCGGATACTTGGCAGAGCGGTATGCCTACGTCGACTACTTCCCATCATTTGAGATCATTTCATCGCACGTGATGACGGGTCGGTTCTACTCCGCCGACATGCGCGGCGTGGAGCACCCTGGCGTCGAACACGTGATGCGACAGTTCTTCAACGAGCATGTGCCGCCTGGCAAGCCAGACAGCGTCAGCGCCCCGCCCTCGCCGCAGTTGGACAACCTGGTGTGCGACGAGGAACTGCTGGCAGCGTTTGGAGAGAAGAAATGAGCGGCTGGCGCGTCGCGGTATTGGGCAACTCACACGCGGCAGCCCTCGAGCTCGGATGGAAGGCTGCCCAACGCAGCATCCCCGGCATCGCCTCCCTCACCGTGTTCGCCCGGCCCAACGGCCAAGGCGGGCTGGAAGGCTTGCAACTCAAGGACGGCATCCTGGAAGGAGACAGCCCGCAATTGCGTCAGAGCTTCATGCAGACGGCAGGCGTTGACCATGTAGACCTGCAACGCTTTGACGCATTCCTGATTCACTCCTTCGGCCCGGAACCGCGGCTCGTCTACTCAACAGCTGAATCGCTGGAGCGACACCACTACAGCGCAGGCCTGATGCGCACCTACCAGGCCGACATCCAGCGGTCTGTGAAGGAGCGCTACGACCAATCTCCCCTCGCGATGCTGGCACGGCTGATCCGCAGCGGCACCCAGGCGCCGGTGTTTGCCACCCACAAGCCATTGTTTGCTGAAAACATTCCGGATCTGGGCAAGCCGATGCAGGCTGGCGCCTTCTGCTGTGCGAGCTACCAGGAGGGGGTGCGCGAGTCGCTGGCCGGCATGGGCTGCAGCTTCCTGCCTCAACCGCCTGACACCATAACGGGCGGTTGCTTCACGAAGTCTCGATATGCGAGAAGCGACTTCATGCACATGGACGGGGAGTTTGGCTGGCTGGTGCTGAATTCGCTGGCAACCGCCCTCGGCAACTCACCGTCCTGAGGCCGGGGCGTCCGCGACGCCCTCCGACCATCCGGGCCGAGATCGGCACCATCGGTCCCAGCCGTCAGACAGCGCTAAAAAGAGGCGTGGACAAGAAGACCCTTGTGGCCGCTGCTCCAGGCTTGGCGAACCCCCGGGTCACTGCCTGATGCAATGTTTCGTTTGGGGCGGGACCAGCGTACGAGGGGCCGCGCGCCGCATCAGCTGCATTGCAGCCGGGTGAACTTGCACGGCGCTACGCATACAAGGAATCCTTCTGGGTCTGACCAAGTCAATTGAACGACCGATGGCTGTTGGGCACAAAATTGCGCATGACCATCCATTCGCTTTGGGCCACCCCGTTTGAGCAGGGCAACGGCAACCAGACCACCACCTGGCCCGACTGCATCGCCTTCCACCAGCGCCTGGCGCAGGCATTTCCGCAATGGCTGCGGTTTGAGGTGATCGGCCAGTCCGATGGTGGCCGGCCGATCCATGCGGGCGTGTTCTCGGCCGACGGGGTGCTGGATGCGCCCGTAGCCCATGCCCAGGGCCGACCGGTGTTCTTCAACAACAACGGCATCCACCCCGGCGAGCCCGAGGGCATCGACGCCTGCATGGCCCTGCTGCGCGATCTGTGCCTGCAGCCCGAGCGCCGCGCTGCGCTGGGCCGCACGGTGCTGCTCTACATCCCGGTCTACAACGTGGATGGCGCGCTCAACCGGGCCGACACCAGCCGGGTCAACCAGAACGGGCCCGAGGCCTTCGGCTTTCGGGGCAATGCCCGCCACCTGGACCTGAACCGCGACTTCATCAAGGCCGACAGCCTGAACGCCCGCGCCTTTGCCCAGCTCTTCACCCATTGGGACCCGGACGTGATGGTCGACACCCACACCTCCAACGGGGCCGACTACCAGCATGTGATGACCTTGATCGCCACCCAGCCCGACAAGCTGGGCGGCCAGTGCGGCGACCACCTGCGACACACCATGTTGCCTGCGCTGTTTGCCGACATGGCCGCGCGCGGCTTTCCGATGTGCCCCTATGTCAACCCGGTGGCCGAGATCCCCGACGACGGCATCGCCGACTTTCTGGACTCACCGCGCTTCTCCACCGGCTATGCGGCCTTGCACCACACCTTGGGCTTGATGCCCGAGACGCACATGCTCAAGCCCTTTGCCGCGCGCTACGCCGCCACCCGGGCCCTGCTGGACAGCGCCCTGGCCTACACCACCGCCCACGGCGATGCCATCCGCACCGCCCGGGCGGCTGACCGCGCCGCCGTGGCCACCGGGGCGCCCGCGGCACTGGACTGGACGCTGGACCTGACGCAGCCGCGCGCTTTCCGCTTCAGCGGCTACCGGGCCGTGCGCGAGCCCAGCCGGCTGGGCCACTACCAGCGCCTGCGCTACGACCGCACGCAGCCCTGGGAGCGCGACATCCCCTGGTATGACCGCTACCAGCCCACCACCCAGGTGACGCCGCCGCAAGCCTATCTGCTACCGCAGGCCTGGCACGATGTGGCCCAGCGCCTGCAGGCCCATGGCGTGCCGATGCAGCGCGTGACGCAGGCGGGCCAAGTCGCAGCAGAGGCCTGGCAGATCAGCGCTTTCAGCAAACGGCCGCAGCCCTTTGAAGGCCGGCATCTGCATGATCTGCAGGACGCGCTGCAACTGCAGCTCGAGCCCCTGCAGGCCGAGGTGAACGAGGGCGACTGGCTGATCCCGCTGGGGGGGCCGCACGACCGCTTCATCATCGAGACGCTGGAGCCCCAAGGCCTGGACAGCTTCTTCCGCTGGGGCTTCTTTGACAGCGTGCTGGACAAGAAAGAAGCCTTCAGCGACTACGTGTTTGAAGACGAGGCCGAGCGCCTGCTGGCCACCGAGCCCGAACTGCGCGAGCGATTTGAGGCCTGGAAGGCCGCCCACCCCGAGCGCTTGGCCGACCCGGAGGCCGTGCTCGGCTTCATCTTTGAACAAGCACGGCGCTATGCCGAGCCGGAGTGGCGGCGCTACCCGGTGTTGCGGCTGCCGGAGCCCCTGCCGCGCTGAACGCGCGGACCGCGTTCAGATCAGGCGCGCACCGGGCAAGGCCTTGAGCGCTTTGCGCCAGGTGGCAAAGCGGCCGTCCAGCGAAACAAAAAGCAGAGGCTGCGGCCATTCCAGCGCGGCCAGGCGATTGATGACCTCGGTCTGCTTGCCACGGCGCCGGCCCCACCAGCTCAGGCGCACGCCCATCACCCATTGCACGGTGTCGGGGGCGGCGGGGATGTCGCGCCGCGCCAGATAGACCTCGCCCACGTGCTGGAGGGCCGGCCCGTTCAGCAAGGCGCGCAAGGCCACCACCTCGTCGCGCGGCATGCCATGCGGGCTGAACCTGTCTTTGGGGGTCAAGGTCTCCAATTGGTGCTTGCGCAAGGTGTCCAGCGCGTCGCGGGTGCGCCAGCGCTCGGCATGCACCTCGGCCTCGGCCTTGCGGCCGCGTTCCATCAAGTAGGCATGGGCGCGTTCGCTGGCGGGCTTCAGGGCCTCCGGGTCCAGCGCGCAGGCTCGGTCAAGCACCGCCAAGCCGCGTTCATCACCCCGCAACAGGCACTCCACGCCTTCCAGGTACAGGCCGTGGACATGGTCAGGGTGGCGGGCATTGAAGTCGGCCAGGAGCTCACGCAGGTCCTGTTCGGGCTCCAGGCTCATCAGCAGCTTGAACCGCTCGATGTCCTCCTCCGCGCTGCGCTCGGCTTGCGTCTGCAGTGCCGTCAGGCGTTCGCGCTGCTGCAGGGCCTGGGCATGGCGCTCGGCCCAGGGCTCGGCCACTTGCGCCGCCCAGCGGGCCTCGAACTCCGCCCGCAAGGTGTCCGCCATCGGGCCCAGCCAGGCCTGTGCGGCCGAGGGGCCTTGCAGGGCCGGCGGGGGTTCCTGAACCGATTCTCCCAGGGCCGACAAGGCCGACAGGCGAGCGCGCAACGTGGGGTGGGTGTCGGTGAAATGGCCCTCCCGGTCCAGCGCCTGGTCCAGCCAGCGCTGCGCATCGGGCAAGGGCACGGGCTGACCTGCCTCGAAGGCCCAGCGCCGCATCAGATCCGCCGGTGGCTGGGCATCGCTGACGATGCGGTCAAAGGTGCGGTTCATGAAGCGCTGGTGGTACGGCGCCACCACATTGACCCGCTTGAGCGCATGGGCGGCATGGCCCACGCCGACCAGCTGGGCTGACGCCGCATCGGCCGCGTACTCGTCCGAGCGGGCCAGCACAAAGGTATAGGCATTGAACCAGGGCGCATACCAGCGCACGAGCGGCCCCACCAGCTTGCCCAACCAACCCTGCACCTGGTCGGTGTAGGCCTGCACCGTGCCCCAGGTGTGGCGCAAGCGGTAGATGTAGGCCGAGAAGCGACCGTGGGAGCCGGCCAGGTGGCCGTATTCGTGGGCCACCACGGCCAGCGCCTCTTCGGCCGGCATGCTCTCCAGCAGGGGCAGGCCCAGCAGCAGGTAGTTGCGCGGCCAGCCCACCAGGCCGAAAGCCGGGCGCTGCACCACGGCGGCATTGACTTCATCGACCACCAGCACATGGTGGAAGCGCGGGCCGTTCATCTGCTGGCGCATGCGCGCCAGGGCCGCAAACAGTTGCGGCGCATCGGCCTGGCTCAGCTCACGGCCCTGCGGGGCCGGCAGGCGGATGAACAAGGCCTGCACCCCCGACTTGATCAGGTACCAAAGCGGAATGGCCAACAAAAACAGCAGCTTGCCCAGCTTGAGCAGCAGGATCAGCGCGGCGCCCCCGCTGAAGGCCATGGCCAGCGCGATGCCGGCCAGCAGCACCAGGCCGAAACCCACCGCGCCAAAGAGCAAGGCCATGATGCAGAAGCCCATCAGGGTCAAGGCAGCCACTTTGGCCCGGTAGCGCCCCGGGGCGGCTGTGCTCTCGGCCTCAAGCCGGGCGACCAGGGTGTTGAAGCGTTCGATTTCCATGGCGGTGATGCGTTGGGGGGGCGCCGGCAGATGCGCCGGCTGGTGCGGTGGGTGGAGCCTCTGGTGGAGGCGTTGGGGGCGCATTGTGCAGCGCCGGCCCGCCGCTCAACGACTCACGTCATCTCCATAAAGTACACCCCGGCCATGGGTGCCGACATACACGCGGCCCCAGACCTTGGGGTCGCCGCTGATCTGCAGGATCAGGCCCCATTGGTGGGCGTCGTCGTTGATGCGCTGCCAGCGGGCGGCGCCGTCGACCGAGCGGAAGATGCCGCGCTGGCCTTGCACCGTGCCCACCAGGTAGAGCGCGGCCTGGCGGGCGCCGGGTGCGGCCTGGCCGAAGCCGAAGGCATGGAGCTGCTCGACTCCGGGCTGGCGCTCGAAGGTCTTGCCGTCGCGGCTCAGGTAGAGGCCGTGCCACGCTGCCAGCCACAGCACGCCCTCCTGGCCGGGCATGGCATAGAGGCGGTCCTGGCCGCCGCGGTCGTCACCGCGCTCGGTCAGGTTGTTGCCACCGGTGCGAGCGCGCTGCACCGGGCCGTCCGGCAGCGCCAGCGGCTGGGCGCTGAACTGCCGGGCGCCGTCCTGGCTGCTGTAGAGGGTGCCGTCGAACAAGGCCATCGCATAAAAGCGCCGGGGATTGACGCGATCAGCCACCACCCGCGTGCCGGGCGGCAGGCTGCTGATGGGCAGCCAGTGCGCGCCCTGGTCGTGGCTGACATGGGGCAGCCGGCCCTTGGGCGTCCAGACCCAGGTGGCGCCGTCGGCGGAGACGGCGAGGGCGCCGTCGCTGCTCTGGGGATCGGGCACGCTGGCCGGCTCGCGCCAGCTGCGGCCCCCGTCCAGCGAGTAGCCCAGGTTCTTGCCCGCCCGCGGATGGCCGATGCGCAGCAGCACCTCGGGCTTGAGCTCAGCGCCAGTCACATCATGGGTGTTGCCCATGAACGGCGGCTTGGGATTGCCCT
>CALRVU010000165.1:0-6772 GCA_943371685.1 Bordetella parapertussis
ATGCTTTCGGCGAGCCATTGCACCGCCATGACGCTTTCACGGCCAGCGTCTGCAACCTCAATCCGCAGTCTCGCGGCCATGTCCGCATCACCTCGGCCGACCCGCTGGCGGCGCCGTCGATCCTGGCCAACTACCTGTCGCATCCGCAAGACCAGCAGGTGGCGGCCGACTCCTTGCGCCTGACACGGCGGATTGCCGCCATGCCGGCCCTGGCGCGCTACCAGCCCAAGGAATTGAAGCCCGGCGTGGTGTTCCAGACCGACGCCGATCTGGCCCGCCAGTCGGGTGACATCGGCACCACCATCTTCCATCCGGTGGGCACCTGTGCCATGGGCCGCGATGACGATCCAGCGGCCGTGGTCGACAGCCGCTTGCGCGTGCGGGGTGTGCGCGGCCTGCGGATTGCCGACGCCAGCGTGATGCCGCGCATCACCAGCGGCAACACCAATTCGCCCACCTTGATGATTGCGGAACGAGCGGCGGAGTGGGTGTTGCAGGACCGGGGTAAGCCCTGATGGAGCGCCAGAAGGTGCGCCTTTACAGTGCGTCATCCTTCAGCGCACCTGCCCAATTGTGGTGCGTTGTTGAAGGAGGGCCGAGGAGACAAAACCCGGGCCGACAACAACGACAAATCAAATGATTGCCCCGCGTGCCGCGGCCCTACCCGGGCCCTGTGCGCTGACAGTGTGAAAATGAAAAGGCGCCGGCTACCCCCGGCGCCTTTGTCTTTTCCAGGCCCGGATTTGCGCACGCTCCGGGCCACGCACCTGGACTCCCGGTCGCCATGTTTGAACTCTTGATCGTGGCAGCCGCATCCGGTCTGGCCGGTTTCATCGACGCCATCGTCGGCGGTGGAGGGCTGGTGCTGCTGCCCACCCTGTTCGCGGTCTATCCCGGCGCACACCCTGCAACGTTGTCAGGAAGCAACAAGGGCGCGGCCATCTGGGGCACGGCCTGGGCGGCTGGTCAATATGCGCGGCGTGTCACGCTGCGCTGGCCGGCCTTGCTGCCTGCCGTCC
This sequence comes from Bordetella parapertussis, assembly GCA_943371685.1. Lineage (GTDB taxonomy): Bacteria > Pseudomonadota > Gammaproteobacteria > Burkholderiales > Burkholderiaceae_C > Ideonella > Ideonella parapertussis_A. The sequence goes on from CALRVU010000165.1 coordinate 1,020, forward strand.
TGGCGGCGCTGATCGGCAGCTTTCTCGGCGCCTGGGCGCTGACCCTGGTCAACCCCGGCGGTCTGCGCAAGGCCTTGCCCGTGGTGCTGGTGCTGATCCTGATCTACACCCTGGCCAAGAAGGACCTGGGCCGGGCCCACGCGCCACGGTTTGCCGGCCGGGCCGAGGCCGTGCTGGCCAGCAGCGTGGGTCTGGGCATCGGCCTGTACGACGGCTTTTTCGGGCCGGGCACCGGCAGCTTCTTCGTGTTCCTGTTCGTTCGCCTGCTCGGCTACGACTTTCTGCACGCCTCGGCCTCGGCCAAGTTGCTGAACACGGCGACCAATGCAGCAGCCCTGGTGCTGCTGGTCAGCAAGGGCCACATCTGGTGGCATGTGGCCGCCGTGATGGCCGTGACCAATGTGATCGGCAGCCTGCTGGGCACCCGCCTGGCGCTGAAGCACGGCGCCGGTTTCGTGCGCCATGTGTTCATTGCCGTGGTGACGCTGCTCATCTGCAAGACGGGCTACGACGCCTTCTTGCGTTGACACCTGCGATAGCGCCATCAGACTCAAGAATGCCCAACCATGTCCAATCAAGCCTTGTTCGACCTGCTTGCCAAGACGCCCGATGCGGCAGTTGGCACTACCGGCGCCTTTGCGGCCCAAGGGCGGCTGCCTGCGCAGCATTTGGCGGTGGAGGTGGGCGAGTTGGGTTGGCTGGCCTGTCCGGTGCCGCCCGATCAGGCTCAGGCGCTGCAAGCGGTAAGTGCGCCAGCCCACTTTGGACACCATGACCAAACGCTGCTGGACCTGTCGGTGCGCGATGGCGGCGAGATCCATGCCGATTTGCTGGGTCTGCGATGGGCACCCGGTGCCTTCGCGGCTTTGCAGCGCCAAGTCTCCGAGGCCCTGGGCCTTGAAGGCCTGGAAGCGCATTTGCACAATCTGCTGGTTTACGGCCCGGGCCAGTTCTTCAAACCCCATCAAGACACTGAGAAGCTACCGCGCATGGTGGCAAGCCTGGTGTTGGTCTTGCCGTCGGCTCACCTTGGCGGGGCTTTGCGGATCTTTCACGGCGAGCAAGTGTTGAGCTTGGCATCGCAGCAGCGGCTCGAAACGGAGGTGCGCTGGTTTGCCTTTTTTTCGGACTGCCAGCATGAGGTGTTGCCGGTGGAGGAAGGTTGGCGGATCGCACTGACCTTCAACCTGGTGTTGCCCAAGACACCGGCGGTGGCCGCGCTGTCATCGAGCCTGCAAACGGACGTGCAGCAGGCCTTGCAACAAGTGATGACGCAGGGTGACTCTGGGCGACTCTTGCCATGGGTGATGCTGCTGGACCATGAATACACCGAACACGGCCTGCGCTGGGGCTTGCTCAAAGGCAGTGACCGCTGGCGCGTTGCAGCCCTGCGTCAGGCCGCCCGAAACTTGGGCCTGACGAGCCATCTGGCCTTGGCCGAGTTGCATCAAAGCTGGATGGCCGAGCCTGCGCCATCAGCCCGCAGCCGCCGCAACCCGAGGCCGGAGATGGTGCCGGGCGAGTTGATCGAAGAGCAACTGACCCTGGACATCTGGGTCGATGCTCAAGACGACATCTGCTCTCGCCAAGGTGTGTCGGTTGATCCGGACGATCTGCTGAGTTTTGTGGAGACCGGCGCCGATCATTTGGTGAACGAGGAATACGAAGGCTACATGGGCAACTACGGCGAGACGCTGGACTACTGGTATCGCCGGGCCGCCCTGGTTTTGATGACACCGCTGGCGGCCTTGCGTAGCCAGTTCGAGCTGGATTTCGACCAAGCGTTGGCTGAGACCCGAGGTTTCGCCGCTCAGGCGGCTCAACCCGATCAACAGGCCTTGCTCGCCAGCCGTGTCTCTGCCGTCAGCCCTGCATTGGCTCGCCATGCGCGGGATCGTGGCCGGGAACTGTTGGCCGCCTATGCTGACATCGCTGCCGCGCTGCCGGACGATGCAGCTGCTCATGCGCTGCTGCAGGGCTTTTCAGCCCATCGATTCCAACCCGAAGATGCCCTTGCGCTGGCACGGCTGGAGCAAGGGCGCGGCACGGCTTGGATGCTGTCGCTGTTGCAAGCCTGGGCAGACCCGCCGTCTGATCCCCGCTGGAAGGTGGCTTGGGCGAACGGGTCCAGGCAGATGCAGGCCCCCACGCTGTGGCCTGAGCGCTTGGTGGCGTTCACCCAAGCTTGTGTGACAGCGGGTGTCAGTTCGCCCCTGCTGTCCGCTTGGGCTGACGCACACCATCAGGCACTGGTCCGCTTTGATGCCGCACGTTCAACCGCCTCGCCAGCCAACCGTCAGTCTCTGCAGCGCCACGGCCTGGCGGCCTTGAAGCCCTTGAGCGAGGCGCTGTGCTTGCTGCCGGAGGGCAGGCTGAAAGCGCTGCGGGCCCTGCTGGCCCATGTGACAGCACACGCCGGTCTGTACCCGCTGACGAGCTTGGCGCCCTGGGTTCAAGCACTTGCGCAAGCCAAAGTGCCCGGACTCGCCGTGCCTGAACTGCGCGCGCAGGTTGTGCAGTCTTTGCAACAGGCCAGGGACCAGGCCGTGCGCCTGCCCGCTGACCACAGCCTGCGCCAAGTCGAATGGACTTGTCGCTGCGGCGACTGCAGCGCGATGTTGCGTTGGGCAGAGTCCAGCACCGACCAGCCCCTGGTGATGCCGCTGGCGGAGTCGCACCGACTACATGTGCAGCAGCAGATCGCCGCTGCCGGGGCGCCGCTGAAAGTGCAAATCCTCAAGCAAGGCTCGCCCTACAAACTGGTCTTGGACAAGCCCACCGACCTGCTGGCGCAGGACTTGGCGACTCGGGAGCGGTGGGCGCAGGAGCTGGCTGGCTTGCTGCACTGACGCGCAAACGCCGCATCGATGCAGAGTGACCCATGTCTTCACCATAGGTTAATCACGAGGGCTCCCCAAAACTTGCGCAATCAAATGACAGCACATATGCTATCAAAATGATTCCCGTTGTCATCGACACCAATGTGTTCGTAGCCGGTTTGCGCTCCGGTGGCGGGGCGTCCCGCTCGGTGTTGCGCCTTGCGCTGAGCGGCCGCTTGCAGCCATTGTTTGGCAATGCCCTGTGGATGGAATATCAGGATCTGCTGAGCCGCCCTCTATGGGGCGATGGGACCACGACCGACCAGCGGCAAAGCGTATTGGCAGCCTTGGCGCACCAGGGTCGCTGGGTAACGGTGTACTACGGGTGGCGACCCAATTTGCCCGATGAGGGAGACAACCACCTGATTGAACTCGCCTTGGCTGGCGGTGCGCAAGCCATCGTTACCCACAATTTGCGTGACCTGCGCGGCGGCGAGTTGCGCTTGGGAAGCCTGCGGGTACTGACACCCGCGCAATGTCTGGAGGAACTGAAATGAGCACCCTGACCATACGCTTGCCTGAAGACACAGCGCAGCGGCTCAAGTCAATGGCGCAAAGCCGGGGCCTGTCCATGAACAAGCTGATGGAGCAACTTAGCGCCCATGCACTGGCCGCTTGGGACACGGAGAACCATTTCCGTGCGATGGCGGCCACCGGGGATGTGCAAAGGGCACTGGCCGTGCTGGACCAACTCGATGCCTTGGATTCGAAGGCGAGTTAAACCGCAGCTTTCACCTTCAGCCGCCAAGCATGCAGCAGCGGTTCGGTGTAGCCACTGGGCTGGGCCATGCCCTTGAAGACCAGGTCCTGTGCGGCCTGGAAGGCGGCGCCCTGGGGGTGGTTGGCCATCGGGGTGTAGGCGGCGTCACCGGCGTTCTGGCCGTCCACCACCGCAGCCATGCGGGTGAAGGTCTCGCGCACCTGGGCTTCGGTGACCACACCGTGGTGCAGCCAGTTGGCAATGTGCTGGCTGGAGATGCGCAGTGTGGCGCGGTCTTCCATCAGGCCCACGCCGTTGATGTCGGGCACCTTGGAGCAACCCACGCCCTGGTCGACCCAGCGCACCACATAGCCCAGGATGCCCTGGACGTTGTTGTCGAGCTCGGCCTGGCGGTCGGCGGCGCTCCAGGTCGCTTCCTTGACGACCGGCACGGTCAGCAAGTCATTCATCAGCCGCTCGGTCAAGTCCACGTTGGCGGCGTCGCCGCTTGCCTCGATCTGCTGCTGAACGGCGGCCACGCTGATCTGGTGGTAGTGCAGCGCATGCAGGGTCGCGGCGGTGGGGCTGGGCACCCAGGCGGTGTTGGCACCGGCCTTGGGGTGGCCGATCTTCTGCTCCAGCATGGCGGCCATCAGGTCGGGCATGGCCCACATGCCCTTGCCGATCTGGGCCCGGCCGCGCAGACCGCAGTCCAGGCCGATCAGCACATTGCGGCGCTCATAGGCGGCAATCCAGGCGCTGCCCTTGATGTCGCCCTTGCGCATCATCGGGCCGGCCAGCATGGCCGTGTGCATTTCGTCGCCGGTGCGGTCCAGGAAGCCGGTGTTGATGAAGGCCACCCGGCTGCTGGCGGCCGCAATGCAGGCCTTGAGATTGACCGAGGTGCGGCGCTCCTCGTCCATGATGCCCAGCTTGACGGTGCTGGCCGGCAGGCCCAGCAGCTGCTCGACGCGGCCGAACAGCTCGGCGGCAAAGGCCACTTCGGCCGGGCCATGCATCTTGGGCTTGACGATGTAGACCGAGCCCTGGCGCGAGTTGCACAGGCCGTTGGCGCCATGGCGCTGCAGGTCGTGCAGGGCGATGGTGGTGGTCACCACCGCATCCATGATGCCTTCGGGGATCTCCTGGCCCTCGCCCCACAGGATGGCCGGATTGGTCATCAGGTGGCCGACATTGCGCACGAACATCAGCGAGCGGCCGTGCAGCGACAGCTCGCCGCCGTTCGGCGCGGTGTAGCGGCGGTCGGCGTTCAGGCTGCGCACGAAGGTCTTGCCACCCTTGCTCACTTCTTCGGTCAGCGTGCCCAGCTGGATGCCCAGCCAGTTGGCATAGGCCAGCACCTTGTCCTCGGCGTCCACGGCGGCCACCGAGTCTTCCAGGTCGAGGATGGTCGACAGGGCGGCTTCCATCAGCAGGTCGCTGACGCCGGCGGCATCGCTCTGGCCGATGGCGGTGCTGCGGTCGATCTGCACCTCGATGTGCAGGCCGTTGTTGACCAGCAGCACCGCGCTGGGCGCGGCGGCCTCACCGCGGTAGCCCACCAGTTGCTGGGGGCGGCTCAGGCTGGTCACCGTGCCGCTCTTCAGGTTGACCACCAGTTGGCCGGCCTCGATGGCGTAGCCGGTGGCGTCCGCATGGCTGGCGCTGACCAGCGGCGCGGCCTGGTCCAGCACCTTGCGGGCAAAGGCGATGACCTTGGCGCCGCGCACCGGGTTGTAGCCGCGGCCCTTCTCGGCGCCGTCGGCTTCCGGGATGGCGTCCGTGCCGTACAGCGCGTCGTACAAGCTGCCCCAGCGGGCGTTGGCGGCGTTCAGCGCGTAGCGGGCATTCAGGATCGGCACGACCAGCTGCGGGCCGGCCTGGGTGGCCAGTTCGGCGTCCACATTGGCGGTGCTCACCGCCACATCGGCCGGCACCGGCACCAGGTAGCCAATCTCGGCCAGGTGCGCGCGGTAGGCGGGCATGTCGGTGATCGGGCCGGGGTGGGCGCGGTGCCAAGCGTCCATTTCGGTCTGCAGGCGGTCGCGCTCAGCCAGCAAGGCGGCATTGCGCGGTGCCAGTTCGTGGACCAGCGCATCAAAGCCGGTCCAGAACGCCTCAGCGGAGACGCCCGTGCCCGGCAACACCTGGTCTTCAATGAAGCGGTGCAGCAC
>CALRVU010000166.1:0-6741 GCA_943371685.1 Bordetella parapertussis
GATGCGGCCAAGCACATGCCGCCTTCGGCTCTGCAGACGATCGTCAATGCGGTCAAGACGACCAATCCGCTGACCACCTCCGGCGAGCAGATCTGGATCACCCAGGAGATCATTCCCGACGGCGGCGTCAACCGGGCCGACTATTTCAGCATCGGCACGGTCAACGAGTTCCAGTTCACCTCGGCCATGCGCGACGTGTTCCGCGGCAACAATGGCTTGTCGCTGTCGTCGATTCCGTCGGTGATGGGCAGCTGGGGTGCCTGGGGCGGCAGCTGGGGCTTCATTCAGCCGCAGTTCGCCACCGTCTTCATCAACAACTGGGACACCGAGCGCCATGATGGTTCGTTGAACTCGAGCAACTACACCGGTGCGACCAACGACACGGTGGGCACCAAGCGCTACGACCTGGCCAACATCTTCATGCTGGCCCAGGGCTATGGCGAGGCGCAGTTGCACTCCGGCTTCCGCTTCACCAACACCGACGCTGACCGTCCGACCGCCAGCCCCTATTCGGGCGGCGTTCCCCAGATCAACGTCAACTGGGACTTCGTGCACCGCTGGACGAACATCGCCAACATGGTGAAGTTCCGCTCGGCCACGACCGGGCAGCCGCAAACCAACTGGACGGTGGGCAACAACGCCAATCAAGTGTCGTTCCGCCGCGGCAATGTCGGTTTTGTGGCCCTGAACAACAGCACCAGCAGCTGGACCAAGACCCATGCCACCGGCCTGCCTGCGGGCACCTACTGCAATGTGACCCAGGGGACCCTGAACGCCGCTGGCACCGGATGCACCGGCGGCAGCGTGACCGTGGACGCCAGCGGCAACGCCAACTTCACCGTGGCCGCCAATGGTGGCAGCACGACGCCAGCCGTCGCCATCTACACCGGTCAGAAGGTCAGTGGTACCCAGCCGCCCGGCCAGACCTGCGCGGTGACCTTCACCATCGCCAATGCCAACACGACGTTTGGACAGAACCTGTATGTGGTCGGCAACCAGGCTGCCATCGGCAACTGGACGCCAGCCAGTGGCTTTGCGCTCGCGATCCAGGGCTCGGGTGCCAACGTGCCCTGGAAGGGAACAGTGCAACTGCCTGCAGGTACAGCGGTGCAATACAAGTACGTGAAGTGGAACGGTTTCAGCGCCGTCTGGGAAAGCAACCAGGCCAGCGGTAGTGGCAATCGCGAGTTCACCTCCTGTGCGGGCGGGGGCACGCTCTCGCGCACCGATGGCAACTTCAAGTTCTGAACGGCGCCTTTGCTGATGGGGTGAAGTCCGGGCCGTCGGCCCGGCATTTGGGGGCGGCGCAGGGCCGCCCCTTTTTTCATGACGCTGGTGGCGAGAACAGCGCTTCAGCGGCAGCGGCCACCTGTCGTGTGTCGGCCCAGGCATAGGCGGCCACACCTGCAGCGCCGATCAGGGGCACCCAACGGCTGGCGCCGCTGCCCAGCAGGCGGCTGCTCAGCTGGAGGCCGATGGCACCGACCACCTTCTGCAAGCCTTGCTGCGTCAGCTCGCTGATCAGAATGCGCTGACCGACTCGCACCCCCAGATCCCGCACGGCTTGTGCTGCCGTGTGTCGATAGAGACAGTAGAGCATTTGCGACTGGCTGGGCGCATGGGACTGACCGTACACACCCGCGATGTCGGCCACCAACTGTGCCTGGATGCGCCACACCGCCAGCAACTCGGGAAGCAGCGTCAACCAGCCGAGCGGCCCGGGTGGCAGGGCCAGCGAACCGGCCGCCATGGCGGCCTTGGCCGCGGCTTCGCGTGTCAGGCGCCGGACCGCCGCCTGAGGCTCAGGATCGGCCACGGTGCGTGCAGCAGGGGCTTTGGAAAGCAAGCTGAGCACGGCGGTGCCCATGGCTTGAGCGGGTGTGTCGGCGGGCATGGCTTCAAAGGGCATCGGTTATCGTCATGATCATGCCCGAATTGCTTCGCCCGCTCCGCCAGAGAACACCGACACCGACCGGCAGGGCCGACCGGCTTGATGCCTTGCGGGGCTTCGCGGTGGTCTGGATGGCGGTCTTTCACTTCTGCTACGACCTCAACCATTTCCGCTTGCTGTCGCCTCGCCAGTTCTTTCTCTCGGATCCGTTCTGGACCGGCCAGCGCACCGCGATCGTGAGTCTGTTCCTGGTCTGTGCTGGCGTGGGTCAGGCCATGGCCTTGACGGCAGGCCTTACCTGGCCTCGCTTCTGGCGGCGTTGGGCGCAGATCGCCACCTGCGCTCTGCTGGTCAGCCTGGGCTCGGCCTGGATGTTTCCAGGCAGCTGGATCAGCTTTGGTGTGTTGCACGGCATGGCGGTGATGCTGCTCATCACCCGGAGTCTTTTGCCGAATCTGATCCAGAGAGGCGACGCGTGGGCATGGCTGCTGGTGGGGTCGGCACTCTGCATCGCGGCGCCCCGGCTGTGGAGCAGCGCCTGGCTGGACACGCGGTGGGGCAACTGGACCGGCCTGGTCACCCGTTTGCCTCGCACCGAGGACTATGTGCCGGTCTTGCCCTGGTTGGGCGTGATGGGCCTGGGCGTGGCGTTGGGCCTGCTCATGTTGCAGCACCGGCCGCTTTGGCTGAGCGGGCCACTGCCGCGGTTCGGGCGGGCGCTGCTCGGGCCCCTGGCCGTGCTGGGTCGCTGGTCCTTGAGCTTCTACATGCTGCACCAGCCGGTGTTCATCGGCGGCATCCTGGCCTGGCTCCATTTCTTCGGCCGCTGAGCCTGCGCAGCGGCCTCGGCTGCTGTTAGGCTTGCGGCCCTGCTGCCGAGCCTGCTGCTCGGCCCGTTCATCTGTTGCAGCCCTTGCCGGGGTTGATTTGCCATGTCCAATCGAGTCTTGTTCGGCTTTCATGCCGTGACCGTGCGCCTGAAGACCTCGCCGCAGTCCGTGCTGGAGGTCCATGTCGACGCCAGCCGGCGCGATGCGCGGATGCGCGGCTTTGTCGAGCGCGCTCGCGAAGCTGGCGCCAAGCTGATCGACAGCGATGACGAACGGCTGGGCAAGATCGCGGGCAGTCCGCGTCATCAGGGCGTGGTGGCGCGAGTCAATCCACTGGCCCTCAGCCATTCTCTGGACGAGGTGCTGGAGGGCGTGGAGGCCGCCGACGAAGATCCTCCCCTGGTGCTGGTGCTGGACGGAGTCACCGATCCGCACAATCTGGGAGCCTGCCTGCGGGTTTGCGACGGCGCCGGCGCTCATGCGGTGGTGGCGCCCAAGGACCATGCGGTGGGCTTGAATGCGACGGTGGCCAAGGTGGCCTCGGGTGCCGCGGAGACCGTGCCCTACCTGATGGTGACCAATCTGGCCCGCTCGCTCAACGAGATGAAGGAGCGCGGCTTGCGCATCATCGGCGCCAGCGACGATGCCACCCAGACCCTGTTCGACATCGACCTGACCGGCCCCGTGGCGCTGGTGCTTGGCGCGGAGGGCGCGGGCATGCGTCAGTTGACACGCAAGACCTGCGACGAGCTGATCAGCATTCCAATGGCCGGCGCGGTCGAGAGTTTGAACGTCTCGGTCGCCGCCGCGGTCTGCCTCTACGAGGCTCGCCGCCAACGCATCAAGGCCTGACGCACAGGGGCAGGACGACGCACCTGCCTCGGCGCACAGGTCAGGGCAGGTGCAGTGCCACGCAGATCTCCTGGATGCTGCGGGCCATGTGCGCCAGCAGATCGCGCACCTCGAGCGCCTGCAGGTTGATGCGCCGAGCGCAGAGCTCGTGTTCGAGCAGCAGGCCGACGCCATCCTGGTCCGGATTCGCATCCAGCCCGTGGGCCAATGCATGGCTCAGGTGAACCAGACCCGCCAGATGCAGGCCTTGGGCAGGCAGGCCCAGCTCCGGCCGGTGGTGCTGTGCAATCGCGTTGGCGATCTCGCTCGGGAAGTGCCAATGCTTGGCCAGCATCTCGCCGACGCGGGCATGGTCGGTGCCCATGGTCTGCATTTCTGCATCTTCCAGACTGAGCCCCTCTGACTGAGCCAGGGCCAATGCTGCGTCCGCCCGGGCTGGGCAGTGCATGGCCAGCACCAGCTGGCCGAAGTCATGCATCAGTCCTGCCAGAAAGGCCTGCTCGGGGTCCTGTCCGGCCTGGGGCGCCAGCAGGCGGGCTGCCAATGCGGAGCCGATGGCGTGCCGCCAGTAGACGCTGTAGTTGAAGTGGGCACAGCGCTCGGGTGGCAGCGCCTGGGTCAGCGCCGCCGTGCCCAGCACACCGGAGAGCGTGCGCAGTCCCAGCAGATTGACGGCGTCCGAGATGCGCGAGACGCGCCCCGGAACACCGTAGAAGGCCGAGTTGGCCAAGCGCAAGGTCCGGGCCGCGAGGGCCTGATCCTGCTCGATCAGGTGCACACAGCGATCCGCCGACAGCTGGTCGTTGTGCAGCAGTTGCAGAACCTCCTGAACCGCTTGTGGCAGCGGCGCCAGGCCCTGGACGGTGCGCAGCAAAGATTGTTCGGCTTCCTGGGACGAACCATCACAGCGGTTGTCGATGGGATGGAGGCTCATGACCGTGCACCCTCGTCGGGCCAGGGCAGAAGGCTGAGCATGAAGCCTCGTGCCATGCCGTTGCTGTGTCTGAGTGACCGCCGCCACACCAGACAGCGCCGCTGATCGACCTCGAAGAGACGGGCACCGGCGTCGGGCGGTCCGTCGGCAAGCCCCTGTCCCAGGTCGACAATGAGTGGCGAGGCTGGCATGCCCGGACTCAAGCGCTCCGCGCCAAACAGGGTCCTGGCGCAGTGGTTGGCATAGGCCAGCAAGCCATCCGGATCCACGCCCACCAAGGCGACTGGCAAGTCCTCGAGCAGGGCATGAACGCCGTCGGCACTGGCCGCCATCAGGCTGGATTGCTCGCGCTGCTGAACGAGCATGCGCGCCATCCGTTCGTTCAGGTTGGCCAGCTCGGCGTTGGCATTGGCCACTTCATCATTGAGCCTTCGGTTCTCGTCGGCCATTTCCTTCTGTCGGAATGCTTCGGCGACATGGGCACGCAGTCGATCGTCCTCCCAAGGCTTGGTCAGGAACTTGTAGATCGAGCCTTCATTGACGGCATCGATGATGGATTGCAGGTCGGCATAGCCCGAGAGCGTCATGCGCATGGTGTCGGGATACAGGGCCTTGGCTCGGCGCAGAAAGTCCACCCCGGTCATGCCCGGCATGCGCTGGTCTGAAATGATGACATCGACCTTCGCGGACTTCAGCAGCTCCAGCCCGGCGGCGGCACTGGTGGCCGTCAGGATGCGATAGCCTTCGCGGCGGAAGAGCCTGCGCAGGGCGGCAAGGATGTTCTCCTCGTCATCGACCAGCAGCAAAGTGCGTTCAGAGGCGGGCGCTGCGGGAGCGGCCTCGGCGGGGTTCGGTGGGCTGGCGCACTGCTGCAGGAATGCATCCCCGGTCAGCCACGGGCTCACGGCCTGGCCTTGCCACTCATCGACACCCAGTTTCTCGACCTGAGCGCGTTGGGCCGCTGTGTCGACACCGCTCGCGAGCACCTCGAGGTGCATCCCCCGGGCCATGCCGACCAGGGTTCTCAGCACGGACAACTGCTCTTGCGACGGTGGCCGCGGGTCGAGCAGGCTGGCGGGGACATTGATCCGGTCGATGGGCAGGCAGCGCAAGCAGAGAAAGCTCGAGTAGCCTTGCCCGGGTTCGTCCAGCAGCAACTCGATGCGCATGCCTGCTGCCTTCAGCTGGCCGAGGGTCTGGGTGGCGGCCTGCAGGCTCAGGCGCAGCTGGCTCTCACGACAGATCAAGGTCACGAGGCGAGCTTCGATCCCGGCGGTCTGGATCAGGGCCAGGAGCTGGGTGCCGAACGCGGACACTTCCAGCGTGGCGGGCCAGACGTCCAGAGCCAGTGAGCGTGGCGCCGATGCTGGCCAGGTCCGGCCGGCCCAATCAAGGCAGGCTGCCCGGACCAGGGCTTCGCTCTCGGACGAGGATGTCGGGAGTGCGATCGGGCCGGACGAGCCGTGGGCCTGCCCCCCTTTGATCTGTCCGTCGATCACGTCATGGCGCGGCTCGTAGCGCAGGGCGCTGCATGGCAGGGGCGTGAGTGTTGCTTCGCTTGGCATCAGTAGTCCACCGGTGGGCTGGGCGGATTGCCGTCTTCCGCCGGGCCGGCGATCGGCACCCACACTTTGAAGGCACTGCCCTCGCCGGGCTTGGAGCGGATGCGGATGGCACCGCCATGGCGTTGCACGATCGAGAATGACAGGGACAGGCCCAGGCCAGTGCCTTTGCCCACGGGCTTGGTCGTGTAGAACGGCTCGAAGACCCGTTTGAGCACTTCTTCGCTCATGCCGCAGCCGGTGTCAGCCACCTCGATCCAGGCCCAGCCTGATTCGGATCCCGAGGCCAGGGTGATGGTGCCGGAGTTCGGAATGGCATGGGAGGCATTGACGATCAGGTTCATGAAGACCTGATTGAGCTGGGCCGCCAGGCAGCGCACCAGAGGCAGGGGCTGGAGCTTGCGCAGGACTTCGGCCTTGTACTTGACCTCGTGCATCACGACGTTGAGTGTCGACTCGAGGCCCGCATTGAGGTCGGCCTCCTGCCATTCAGCCTGATCGACCCGGGAGAAGTCCTTCAAGTCCTGGACGATGCGCTTGACGCGACCCAGCCCGTCCTCACTTTCGCTCAGCAATGCGGGCAAGTCCTCGCGCAGGTAGTCGATCTCCACTTTCTGTTTGACACGCTCCAGCAGCGGCCGCGTTTCGCTGGTCAAGCCCTGGGCCTCGGCG
>CALRVU010000167.1:0-6725 GCA_943371685.1 Bordetella parapertussis
AATATGGCCAGCGCCTGGGCCTGGGTCAGCGCAATGTGGCGGCCGCGCCCCTCCAGGGACAAGCCTCCACCGCCGAGCGGCTGTGGCGTCGGGTCCTGACGGGCGGTCAGGCGGCCGCCGGCTTTCCACACTGGGGCCTGCAGGTGGGCGCCCGGGCCGATCTGCTGGTCATCGACGAAGAAGACAGCGCGCTGTGCGGCATCCCGCCGGCGCGCTGGCTGGATGCCATGGTGTTCTCCAGCCCGGGCCGGCCCTGGCGCGATGTGATGGTGGCCGGTGATTGGCGAGTCCGGCAGCACCGGCTGTGCCGCAGCCTGATCCAGGCGAGCGAGCAGCGCAGCGCATTCAGCGCGACGATGCAGGCCTTGTGGGCCTGAGGGACTGAAGGCGCGCCGAACGCGCCGGACCTGGCCTCAGCGCCCGTGGTGGGTGGCCAGCCAGCCGGGCACGTCGTCAGCGGGCATGGGCTTGGCCAGCCAGAAGCCCTGGATGCTGTCGCAGCCCAGCGCCGCCAGGCGGGCCCGCTGCTGTTCACTCTCGACCCCTTCAGCCACCACCCGCAACTTCATGCGCCGCGACATGGCGATGATGGCCTCGGCGATGGCACCCTCATTGCCTTCGAGGGACATGCCCTGCACGAAGCTCCGGTCGATCTTGAGGCGCTGCAGCGGCAATTGCAGCAGGCAGGCAAAGTTGGTGTAGCCGGTGCCGAAGTCGTCGATGGCAAAGCGCACGCCCATGGCGCTGATGCGCTGCAGCAGGGCCAGCGCCTGCTCGGGCTCGTGCATGACGCTGGATTCGGTGATCTCCAGCTCCAGCCGCTCGGGCGGCACGCCGCTGGCTTGCAGCGCGCGGGCCACCACCTGGTCCAGCCCCGGCCGCTGCAGCTGACGCACCGACAGATTGACGGCGAGGTCCAAGTCGCGCAGCCCCATGTCACGCCAGGCACGCAGTTGCTGGCAGCCTTGCTGCAGCACCCAGTCACCAATCTCCAGGATCAGGCCGGTCTCTTCAGCCAATGGAATGAAGTCATTCGGCGGGATCAGGCCCTCGCGCGGATGCTGCCAGCGCACCAATGCCTCGACGCCGCGCACCGCACCGGTCTGCAGGTCGAGCTGGGGCTGGTAATGCAGCACCAGCTCATTGCGCTCGATCGCCCGGCGCAAGTCGTTCTCCAGCCGCAGGGTGTCATGGGCGCGGGCATCCATGTCGGGGCTGAAGAACCGGTAGTCGTTGCGGCCGGCGTCCTTGGCCTTGTAGAGCGCCGTGTCGGCAAACTTGAGCAGGGTCTGGGCATCCGAGCCGTCGCGCGGATAGATGCTCACGCCCAGGCTGCAGGTCACATGCAGCTCATGGCCGGCAATCTGGAACGGGCTGGAGAGTGCCGCCATCAGCTTTTCGGCCACGTGGGCGGGATCGGCCACGTCCTGGATGTCGGAGAGCAGCACCACGAACTCGTCGCCGCCCAGGCGGGCCACGGTGTCGTCCTCGCGCAGCACCAGGCGCAGCCGGTCAGCGACCCGGCGCAGCATCTCGTCGCCCAGCAAGTGGCCCAGGGTGTCGTTGATGGTCTTGAAGCGGTCCAGGTCGATGAACAGCAGGGCCAGCTGGGTGCGGTGTCGCTGCGCATGGGCCAGCGCCAGCGCCATTCGGTCAAGCAGCAGGCTGCGGTTGGGCAGGCCAGTCAGGGCATCGTGGAAGGCCAGGTGCTGGATGCGCGCCTCCTGGCGCTTGCGCTCGGTGATGTCCTGGACGATGCCGGCGCGCCGGAAGGGCAGTCCGTTCTCGTCATTGACCGGGTAGCCGCGCAACAGCACATGGCGCTCTTCCCCATCGGGGCGCACGACCCGGAACTCCAGCTCGAAATGGCCGTCCGGCACGCTCTGCATCTGCGCCTTGATGCGCTCCCGGTCACGGGGATGCACGCCATGCCGCCAAGCCAGCCAATCGTCGCGCATGGCTTCCAGCTTGATGCCCCAGAGCCGCTCGAAGCCAGGGCTGATGTAGAGCACGGCGCGGCGGACCGGATCCACCAGCCAGAAGATGTCGTCGACGGCCGATGCCATCTGCAGGAAGCGGGCTTCGCTCTCTCGCAAGGCCACGCGCTCGCGCTCGAGTTGAACCCGGAAGTGCGCACTCTCGATGGCCACCGGCAAGCGGCGCAGCATGTCGTCCTGCTTGACCAGGTAATCGGTGGCGCCCAGCTTCAGGGTCTGGATCGCGCTGTCCTCGTCGCCCTGGCCGGTGATGATCAGGATGGGCAGGTCCAGCGCCTGTTCCTGGCGCAGCAGCTTGACCAGCTCCAGCGCGTTCATGCCGGGCAGCTGGAAATCGAGCAGCAGCACATCCGGCGGCTGGGCCGTCGGGTCGGACAGGCGCCGCAGCACTTCATCGGCCGAGCCCACCGACTCCAGCAGCAGGTGCGGCGCGAACCGAGTCAGGTGCCGGAACAGCAGATCGACATCGCTGAGGGTGCGCTCGGCATAGAGCACACGGATGGGGGTGGAACGCCGCGCCGACACCGTGCGGAAACGGGCCAGCGCCAGGTCCAGCAAGGCTGGCAGGCGCTCAAGGTAGCTGCCCTGCTTCACCACATAGTCGTCGGCACCGCCCCGAAGCGCGGCGACCACCGTGGCCTCATCCCCAGAGCCGGTGAGCATGACCACCGGCAAAGGCAAGCCCCGCTCGCGAACGCGCTGCAGCAGCTCCAGGCCGTTGCCGTCGGGCATGCGCATGTCCACCAGCAGCAGATGGGGCAAGGGACCGGCATCCAGCAGGCCGCGGGCCTGCGCCAAGGTGTCAGCCGTGACGATGTTGAGATGAGGCGCAGAGCGCTGCAGGGTGCGACGGGTCAGGTCCGCATCGTGCGCGTTGTCTTCGACGTAGAGAACGTTCATGCAAGCTTCTGGACTTCAAACCCCGAGAATCCGGTCGCGCGCTGCTCGTTGCGATCAGACGCTGGGCGCGTTCTGATTCAGCACACACCAGTACAGATCGATCTGGGCGGCCACGTCGATGAATTTCTCGAACTCCACCGGCTTGACGATGTAGGAGTTGACGCCCAGGCCGTAAGCCGTCTGGACATCATCGTCCTCGCGGGAGGTGGTCAAGACCACCACCGGGATCCGGCAGAACATCGGGTGGGCCTTGAGCTGTCGCAGGACCTCCAAGCCGGGCACGCGCGGCAACTTGAGGTCGAGCAGGATCACCACCGGCAGCGGCTCGCCGGACTCCCATCGCGGCAACCAGGCCAGGGCCTCTTCGCCGTCGCGTGCCACCTCGAGCGGATTGGCGATGTTGCGCTTGGCGAAGGCTCGCCGCGTCAGATCGACATCCATCGGGTTGTCTTCGACCAGCAGGATCGGTCGGTTGCTCATGCCCAGTGCCCCGGGGACGCATCGCCCCAAAATCAAGCCCAGAGAATACCGCGAAAGCGGGTGCAGACCTCTGAGGGTTGAGCCCGACCGTTGCCCCGGGATCAGTGTGGCAGCTGGATGAAGAAGCGCGCCCCCAGGCCGAGGCCGCTCTCGGCCCAGACGCGGCCTTGCATGCGTTCCACCGCCTTGCGGACAATCGCCAGCCCCACGCCGGTGCCTGGGTAATCCTCTGCCCGGTGCAAGCGCTGGAAGATCTCGAAGATCCGGTCGTGATAGCGCATGTCGAAGCCCGGCCCGTTGTCGGACACCTCGATCCGGCAGGCGCCATCCACGGCTTCGCAGCGCATGCTGACACAGCGCGGCTCACGGCCCCGCGTGAACTTGAGCGCGTTGTCGAGCAGGTTGCGCAGCGCGATGCGCAAGCCTTCGCGCTCGCCCTGCGCCTGATGGCAGTCCAGGACCAAGGTCAGCTGCACCCCACCTTCCTCCAGTTCGCGCCGGTACTCGGCCACCAGTTGCCTGATCAGCTCGCTCGGGTCGATGGGGGCCAGCGTCGGTCGGCTGCGCTCGACCCTCGAATAGGCCAGCAGGTCATCGATCAACTGCCCCATGTGCACCGTGGCCTTGCGGATCGTCTCGACAAAAAAGCGCCCTTCTTCGTCGAGCTTGCTGGCATGGTCGGTCAACAGCAAGCGGCTGTAGCCATCGATGCCGCGCAAGGGTGCCTTCAGATCGTGCGAGACCGAGTAGGAGAACGCCTCCATCTCGCGGTGCCGGGCTTCCAGCTCGGCCGTGCGCTCGGCCACCCGGGCCTCCAGCTCGGCGTTGATGCGCAGGACCTCCTGCTCAACCTGCTTGCGAGCGGTCACCTCGTGCATGAAGCCGTGCCAGGCAATGGCGCCGTCGGCCTCGCGCACCGGCGTCACATGCATCTCGACCCAGAGCAGGCCGTAGCGCGGGTGCTGGACACGGAACTCCTCGCGCAGCGCATTCATCGTCTGTCCTGAAACCTGCAAGGCCTCTCGCAGGCGCTGCCGGTCCTCGGGCAGGATCACGTCGCGGATGTCCTTGATCTTGCCCTCGCTGTCGCTCAGGCCATAAGAGCGACCGACGGCCGGATTGGCAATGTGCACCTGGATGTCACCATTCGCATGACGGCGATAGGTCATCAACACACCGGGCGCCGTGGCCACCAGGCGCGAGAGCTGCTGCTCGGTGTCCAGCCGGCGACGCACCTGCTGCTCGATCTCATGGGCGGCGGTGATGTCTTCGGCCAGGCCCGCCAGATGGGTCACTCGGCCGTCAGGGTCGTAGACCGGATAGCCCCGATCACGCACCCAGATCTGCGAGCCATCAGGCCGGATCACCCGGTACTCGGCAGAGAAACCGCTGCGTGCACCAGCGCCGTAGTAGGCGTCCACCACCCGCGGACGGTCTTCGGGATGAACGGCATCCAGCCAGACCGAATGCGAGGCCAGCAGCTCACTCACCGGGCGACCCCACAAGCGCTCGAACGCCTTGCTGACGAACAGCGTGCGCTGCGCTTCCGGCTGGCTGATCCAGATCACATCGCCGCTGGCCTCGGTGAACAGGCGGAAGTGCTGCTCGCTGCGCTGTTGGGCCTGCATGGCCCGGACCTGCTCGGTGATGTTGGCAAACGAGATCACCAGCACCCAACCCGTGCCCGGCGCCGGAGCGCTGACCCGCGAGGCGCTGCCCAACAGCCAGCGGCGCTTGCCGTCATCCGTGTCCACGCCCACGATGGTTCGCGCGATCGGCTCCGGCGAACGCAGCGCCCGCGCCACCAACCATTCGTCAGTGGGCAACAGGCTGCCATCCTCACGGTAGCGGCGCCACCCCATGTCCACCGCCCGCCGCCCCTTGAGCGAGCCCAATTCGCAGCCCAGCACATCCTGTGCGGCCTGATTGGCGGCCAGAAAGCGACCCTCGCCGTCGATCAGCAACACCCCGTCATGCACCAGGTCCAGCACCTTCTGGTGCATCGCGACCCAGTCGTCCAGCAGGGCCGCCAGATCGCCAGCAGCTGAGTCAGTGGCCGGATCCGCCTGGCTCTGCAAGTTCAACATCAGGTCAGGCGCCAGATTTGAATGTTCCATGGGTCTGATTCTGCGCCGCAGTTCAAAAAATATCATCCCGGCTAACGACCATGACACCGAGCTTGGGATGGTTTCAAAGGCCCCCAAACCTATCATCGCGCGGCCATCCTCATTTTCAAGGACCTTCGACTTCATGAGCCTTTCATTCATTCGACGCCAACTTCGGCGCGCCGGCCTGGTCATGCTGTGTCTGAGCATGGTGGCTTGCTCCACCGTGCGCACCGTGCCGATGAACCAGCCTGCCGCCGCTTCGCCATTTGGCCGCAAGGACGACCTGCGCATCGGCGATGACATCACCGTGCGCACCACTCAAGGCGAGGGTCTGGCCATGACGATCACCGCCCTGGAGCCCGAAGCCCTGGAAGGCAAGGTCGACGGTCGGCCGAATGCCGTGCGCCTGAAGAATGAGGACATCGCCGAGATCAAACGCACGGAAACCTCGGTGCTCAAGACAGGCGCACTGGCGGTGTCCACCACCTACTTCGTCGTGGCCCTGATAGCCTTCGCGGGAGTCTTCAAGGTCATCCTCAACAGCGTGTCCGGAAAGTGAGAGGCAGCATGCGCGCCTCAACTGCCAACGCTGCCATCACCCGGTCATCTGCCGTGCAACAACTCGTCCGGCGCGCCGGCCTGATGGTGCTCTGCGCTGGTCTGGTGGGCTGCACCACCGTCCGGCCCGTCGCCCTCCATCAGGCCGAGGCGAGTTCAGCCTTCGGCCGCAAGGATGATCTGAAGCCTGGCGACCAAATCACCGTGCAAACCTCAAAAGGCGAGCGGCTGAGCATGAAGGTCACCGCCCTGGATGCCGCCAGCATCGAAGGCAAGGTTGAAGGGCGCTCAGAAAATCTGCGCTTGAAGAACGCAGACCTGGCCGAGGTTCAACGCGAGGAATCTTCCCCGCTCAAGACCACGGGCCTGGTCACCGCCGTCGCGTATCTGCTTGGTGGCCTGTTGGTGACGCTGGTGTTGTTCTGACACCGGGCGGGCCGGGACCATGAAATACTCGGGTCCATGTCCTACCTGATTGCCCCATCCGCGCCCCCCGTGGGCGAGGCCATGCCGCCGTTGAAGCTGTTCTTCAGCCTGGAAGGTCGCGTGTCGCGAAGCACCTTCTGGGTGCATGGCGTGCTGGCCCTGGCCGGGCTGGGGATCGTGCTCGGAGCGCTGCTCAACATCGCCGGCTGGCAAGGCGAGCGGGTCGAGCGCTGGATCAACATGCTCTTGTTCTGGC
>CALRVU010000168.1:0-6721 GCA_943371685.1 Bordetella parapertussis
TCCGGTGGCCGAGCGGAAAGCGCTGCCAGCTGGCGCGGTGCACCACCTCCCACAGCTCGGCGTCTTCAAACTCGGTGAAGAAGTCGAGCGCGCGCAGCAGGTTGAAGCGCTCGGAATCGAGCACCCGTTGCAAGGGGCCGCGCGGCACCTGGTTGTTGACGATCAAGGCCGACAGCTGATTGGCGAACTGCTCCCAGTCGTCCGGGCGCTGGTCGCGGCGCTTGCTCAGGGCGCCCCGGATCACCCGGTCCAGCGCTTCGCTCACACCCTCGCGGCAGCCCACCAGCGTGGGCGGCTCCTGCTGCCAGATCTGCTGCAGCAGTGCGCCTTGCTGGTCGGCATGGAAAGGCGCCCGCCCGGCCACCAGGTGATAGAGCACGGCGGCCAGCGAGTAGATGTCGGCCCGGCTGTCCAGCGCGGCGCCGTCCAGCTGCTCGGGGCTCATGTAGGCCAGCGAGCCGACCCGGTGGATTTGGGTCTCTTCGGCACTGAGGTTGAGCACGCTGCCGAAGTCGGTGATCTTCAGATCGGTCACATCATGGCCGTCGACCGCCACCAGGATGTTGGCCGGCTTCACGTCGCGGTGGATCAAGCCCTGCCGATACACATAGGACAGGGCCATGGCGCACTTGAAGCCCACTTCCACCACCTGTTCCAGCGAGAGCAGGTGGCCTGGATCGCAGAACTCGCGCAACGTCACGCCCGGCACATACTCCATCACCAGGTAGGCGCCGGCCGGATCATCCACCGCATCAAAGATCTGCACCACGTTCGGATGCTTGAGTCGCCCCACCAACGAGGCCTCGGCGGCGAAGAAGCGCAGGGAGAAGCGCTCTTCGCGGGCGGTGGCCTGCACGTTGGGCCGCATGCGCTTGATGGCCACCGAGCGGGCATTGAACGGATCGTCCGCCAGAAAGACCTCACTGGTCGCGCCGCTGCCCAGGCGGGCCAGCACCTTGTACTTGCCGATCAGCTCGGGCAAATCGGGCGGGCGCTGCGGCGCAGTCGATTCAAAAGAGGCAGGCGTTCGGCTCAAGGCGGGCAGGGGTGACAGGAAGACCTGCTGATTCTGCACCTTGCCGAGGCCGGTGTGCTCCGCAGTCTGGGGGGGCAACCGTAGAATCGCCGCCATGATTCAAGCCAAGGAAGAGCTCCAGCATGCGCTGGCAGCCGTGCTCGCGCAGCTCGCCCCCGAGCACACCATCCCCGCCGTCTTCGAGTCGCCCAAGCAAGCCACCCATGGCGACCTGGCGATCACGGTGGCCATGCAACTGGCCAAGCCGCTGCGCTCCAATCCGCGCGCGGTGGCCGAGTCGCTGATTGCACTGCTGAACGAGCAGCCGGCATTCCAGCGCCATGTCTCGGCGCTGGAAATCGCCGGCCCGGGCTTCATCAACCTGCGCCTGGCCCCGGCGGCCAAGCAGGCCGTGGTGGCCGAGGTGCTGTCCGCGGGTGGCCAGTTTGGCGACCGCGCCGCCACCGGCAAGCACGTGATGGTGGAGTTCGTCTCCGCCAACCCGACCGGTCCGCTGCACGTGGGCCATGCCCGCCAAGCAGCGCTTGGTGACGCGCTGTGCTCGCTGTTCAAGACCCAGGGCCACGACGTGACCCGCGAGTTCTATTACAACGACGCGGGCGTGCAGATCGCCACGCTGGCGCATTCCACGCAGTTGCGCCTGAAGGGTTTCAAGCCGGGCGACCCGGTCTGGCCGACCGACAAGGACAATCCGGAAAGCAAGAAGTTCTACAACGGCGAGTACATCCAGGACATCGCCGACGCCTTCCTGCGCAAGGAGACCGTCAAGGCCGACGACCGGGAGTTCACCGCCTCGGGCGACATTGACGATCTGGACAGCATCCGCCAGTTCGCCGTGGCCTACCTGCGCCACGAGCAGGACCTGGACCTGCAGGCCTTCGGCCTGAAGTTCGACAACTACTTCCTGGAGTCCAGCGTCTACGCTGGCGGTCAGCTGGAGAAGGCGGTCGAGCGCATCGTTGCCAGCGGCAAGACCTACGAGGATGGCGGCGCGCTGTGGTTCAAGTCCACCGACTACGGGGACGACAAGGACCGCGTGATGCGCAAATCCGAGGGGGGCTTCACCTACTTCGTGCCCGACGTGGCCTACCACGTCAACAAGTTCGAGCGTGGCTACACGCAGTGCATCAACATCCAGGGCACCGACCACCACGGCACCATCGCCCGCGTGCGCGGTGGGCTGCAGGCGCAGGGCCTGGGCATCCCGCCAGGCTTCCCGGACTACGTGCTGCACAAGATGGTCACGGTCTTGAAGGGTGGCGAGGAGGTCAAGATCTCCAAGCGCGCCGGCAGCTATGTGACCCTGCGCGACCTGATCGACTGGACCAGCCGCGACGCCGTGCGCTTCTTCCTGATCAGCCGCAAGGCCGACACCGAGTTCACCTTCGACGTGGACCTGGCCCTGAAGCAGAACGACGAGAACCCGGTGTTCTACGTCCAGTACGCCCATGCCCGGGTCTGCTCGATCATCCGCAACTGGGGTGGTGATGAAGCCAGTCTGGCCCAGGCCGACCTGAGTCTGCTGACGGCACCGACCGAGCTGGCGCTGATGCTCAAGTTGGCCGATTTCCCGGCCATGCTGGCGGCCGCCGCCCGCGATCTGGCGCCGCACGACGTGGCGTTCTACCTGCGCGACCTGGCCTCTGCGTTCCACAGCTACTATGCGGCCGAGCGCGTGCTGGCCCAGGCGCCCGAGCTGACCCAGGCCCGGGTGGCGCTGCTGGCGGCTACTCGCCAGGTGCTGCGCAATGCGCTGGGCCTGCTGGGCGTGAGCGCGCCCGATGTGATGGTTCGCGCTGAACAACAGGAGAGTGCATGAAACCCGGTTCCGGTGCCCGCGCCCAGCGTGGCGGCTTTGTGCTTGGCCTGATCGTCGGGCTGCTCGTCGGCTTGGCGCTGGCGCTGGGCGTGGCGCTCTACATTGCCAAGGTGCCGGTGCCGTTCATGGACAAGGTGGGTCACCGCACGGCCGAGCAAGACGCCCAGGAGGCCGAACGCCTGAAAACCTGGGATCCGAACGCCGGCCTGGCCGGCAAGCCCGTGCCCCGGCCGACCATGACCCCGGCCGCGTCGGCGCCCGGCGGCGTCCGACCGGCGGTCGAGGCCGAGGCTGATGCCGCGTCGGCCGCGGCCCCGCAGCCCAAGTCTGCCGCCAGCAAGCCGGCAGCGCCGACGCCCGCGGTCGCCGCCAGCAGCGGCGTGGCCGCGCCAGCCAAGCCGGCACGCGATCCGGCCGCCATCCTTGCCGGAGAGGCCACACCCGCCCCCAAGCCGGCAGCCACGCCCGCACCGGCGGCGGCCACCGCGGGCGCCGAGCCCTTCATCTATTTTGTGCAAGCGGGCGCCTATTCCAGCGCCACCGATGCCGAGCAGCAGCGCGCTCGCCTGGCCATGCAAGGCCTGGTGACCAAGGTGACCGAGCGCGAGCAGAGCGGGCGCACCGTTTACCGCGTGCGCCTGGGGCCTTTCGAGACCCGTGAGGATGCGGAGCGTCAGCAGGACAAGCTGAAGGCCGCCGGCGCCGAGGCGGCCATCGTCCGCGTCGAGCGCACCCGCCCCTGAGTGAGCGCCTGCGCAGCCGAACCCGAACCCGTTCTTTTTTGTCTGCAATGAGGACCCGAGTCCATGAGCTTGAATCGACGTGATTTCTCCGCCAGCTTGGTGGGTGTGGCTGGCATGAGCTGGACCGGGGCCCAGGCCCAGGGCGCCCCGGTGGAAGGCCGCGACTATCTGAAGGTCTCTCCGCCAGCGCCCGTGCAGGCGCCGGCCGGCAAGATCGAGGTGGTGGAGCACTTCTGGTACGGCTGCCCGCATTGCAGTGCGCTGGAGCCTGCGCTGGAATCCTGGCTCAAGAAGTTGCCCTCCGACGTGGTGTTCCGCCGCATCCCGGCTGGTTTCACCCCCATGCATGAATATCACCAGAAGCTGTACTTCGCGCTGGAGTCGCTTGGTCTGGTCGAGACCCTGCATCGCAAGGTTTTTGCCGCCATCCATGTCGAGCGCAAACGGCTCGACAAGGATGCCGACGTGCTGGCGTTCTTGACGGCTGCGGGTGCCGATGGCCCCAAGGTGCTCGAAGCCATGAAGTCGTTCTCGGTGTCGGGCAAGTGCCGGCAAGCCAGCCAGACCGGCCAGGCCTACAAGATCGATGGCGTGCCCGCCTTGGGCATTGCCGGGCGTTACCTGACCTCGGCGTCGATGACCGGCAATGTGGATCGCAGCTTTGCTGTGGCCGATGCACTGATCGCCCAGTCGCGCAAGGGCTGATTGGACTTGGGCGTGGCCGGCGTTGTGCTGTGGCACCAATCGCAGGAGCGCCCGCATGATCGGGCTGGAGCCGCATAGAATGGTCTGCAAGTTCCATGCCGCAACCCAGCCCACCATGCTTCATCGCATTCCCTTACTGACACTGGTCGCCGCCCTGCCCTTGATGGGCATGAGCAGTGCCGTGCAGGCCGAGCGCGCTGACCGGACCAAGCCCATGGTGGTCGAGAGCGACGGCAAGCAGGCCGCCAGCGTCGATCTGGCCCGCAAGCTCACGCTGATCAACGGCAATGTCGTGATCAGCCAGGGCACGCTGGAGATCAAGGCCGACCGCGTGGAAGTGCGCGAGCCCGAAGCGGGCGTGTTCACCGCGCTCGCCGTCGGCAGCGCTGCCCAGCCGGCCACCTTCCGGCAAAAACGCGACCGGGTCAACGAGTACCTCGAGGCCCAGGCCGAGCGCATCGAGTACGACGGCGCGCTGGAGAAGGTGCGCTTCGTGGGCGCAGCCCGCCTGCGTGTGTTGCGTGCTGGCGTGGTCTCCGACGAAGCCAGCGCGGCGGTCATCGTCTATGACCAGCGTATCGACACCATCGTCTTTGAGGGCGGGGGCCTGGTCACGCCGGGCGCCGTGCCGGGCAAGGCGCGGCTGGTGTTCGTGCCCCGTGCTGCGGCCTCGGGCGCATCGGCTGCCGAGGCCGGCCAGTGAGCGCCAACGTGTCCGCCGCGCTGCCTGCCCCTGTGACCACCAGCCGCCTCGAGGCCACCGGCCTGCGCAAGGTCTATGGCGCGCGCGCGGTGGTCAAGAACGTGCACCTGGCCGTGGCCGCTGGCGAGGTGGTCGGCCTGCTCGGCCCCAACGGCGCCGGCAAGACCACGACTTTCTACATGGTGGTCGGCCTGGTGCGCTGTGATGCGGGCCACATCCTGATCGACGGCGTGCCCATCGAGCGCCAGCCCATCCATCAGCGCTCGCGGCTGGGTCTGTCCTACCTGCCGCAAGAGGCCTCGATCTTCCGCAAGCTGACGGTCGACGAGAACATCCGTGCCGTGCTCGAGTTGCAGATCGGGCCGGACGGCAAGGCCCTCAAGCCGGCCGAGATCGACCGCATGCTGAACGGGTTGCTCGACGACCTCAGCCTGACCGGGCTGCGCGACTCGCCGGCACCGGCCTTGTCGGGCGGCGAGCGGCGGCGGGTCGAGATCGCCCGCGCGCTGGCCACCCAGCCGCGCTTCATCTTGCTCGACGAGCCCTTTGCCGGCGTCGACCCGATCGCGGTCATCGAGATCCAGCGCATCATCGGTTTCCTCAAGACCCGTGGCATCGGCGTGCTGATCACCGACCACAACGTGCGCGAGACCCTGGGCATCTGTGACCGGGCCTACATCATCAGCGAGGGCAATGTGCTGGCCGAAGGCACGCCCGAGCAGATCATCGAAAATCCTGACGTGCGCCGGGTCTACCTCGGTGAGCACTTTCGCATGTGAGCGGCATGAAACCCACCCTGCAGGTTCGCCTCTCTCAGCATCTGGCGCTGACGCCCCAGTTGCAGCAATCGATCCGCCTGTTGCAGCTCTCCACCCTGGAGCTGCAGCAGGAAGTCGAGCAGATGCTCGAACAGAATCCGTTTCTGGAGCCCGAAGAGGACGCCACCCCGTTCGAGTTCGGCCCGGCCGACCGCAGCACCAGCCAGCGTGAGGAGAGCGATGCGCCCGGCACGGCCGTGGGCGAGGGCGGCGACGAGCCGTCCAGCCTGGACAGTGCCGACTTCGGCACCACCGCCCGCGACGACTGGGAGAACGGGACCGAGCGCGACGACTTCGACGGCATCCGCGAGACACCGTCGGCCAGCACGCCGGGCAGCGGCGACGACGACTTTGAGCCGCAAGAGCGCGGCAACAGCGGCCCGACCCTGCAGGATCACCTGCGCGCCCAGCTCTCGGGCATGCGCCTGGCCCAGGCCGACATGGCTGCCGTGATGGTGCTGATCGAGTCGCTGGACGAAGATGGTTACCTCGATGGCTCGCTGGAGGACATCGCCGAGCGGGTGGCCGACTCCCTCGACATTGCCGATGCGGACGAGCGCGACAACCTGCTGTCGCAACTGCGCTGCGGCCTGAGCTGGCTGCAAAGCCTCGAGCCCACCGGCGTGGGTGCGGCCGATCTGGGTGAGTGCATCGTGCTGCAGCTGCGCGAACTGCCAGCCAGCCCGGCCCGCGAATGCGCCAAACTGATCGCCCAGCAGCACCTGGCCTTGCTGGCCCGGCGCGACATGAAGAAGCTGGCCAGCGCCACCGGCTGCGACGAGGCCACGGTGAAAGCTGCCCAGGGCCTGATCGTGGCCTGCGAGCCCAAACCCGGCCGGCCCTTTGCCAAGGCCGAGGCCTTGATCGTCATCCCGGACGTGATCGTGGTCAAGTCGG
>CALRVU010000169.1:0-6677 GCA_943371685.1 Bordetella parapertussis
TGACCGACGCCAAGAAGACCATGGCTCAGCTGGGCATGACGCCGCCCCAGGGCGCCTATCCCAAGTTCACCATCATGGGCAAGGTGTTTGATCCGGAGAAGGCCAAGGCCTACTCCAAGAGCTTTGCCATCGGCCACGCCTGAGCCCCATCGCCGTGAACCCCTCGCTGCGCTTGCGCGCCAGTGCGCTGTCTTTGCTGCTGCTGGCCTTGATCTTGGCCGTGTGGCATGTGGCCACCCTCGCCCCGGCGGCGGTGGCGCCCGCCGGCCCCGCCTTGACGGCCGAGCAACTGGAGTACGCCAAGCTGATGGGCAAGGACCCGAGCGCCGGCGCCGGGGCGGCCACGGCCAAGTCAGGCTTTCCGACCCTGGCGCAGATGGCGACCGTGATGCGCCAGCACCTGTCGGATCCGTTCTTTGACAACGGGCCGAATGACAAGGGTCTGGGCCTGCAGCTGGCGCATTCGCTCGGGCGGGTGGGCTTGGGTTATCTGCTGGCGGCGGTGGTGGCCATTCCGCTGGGCTTTGTCATCGGCATGAGCCCGCTGATGCACCGCGCGCTGGACCCCTTCATCCAGGTGCTCAAACCCATTTCGCCGCTGGCCTGGATGCCGCTGGCGCTCTACACGATCAAGGACAGCCACACCAGCGGCATCTTCGTGATCTTCATCTGCTCGGTCTGGCCCATGCTGCTCAACACTGCCTTTGGCGTGTCCAGTGTGCGGCGCGAGTGGCTGAACGTGGCCCGCACGCTGGAGGTGGGCCCGCTGCGCAAGGCCTTCCAGGTGATCCTGCCGGCGGCGGCGCCCACCATCCTGACGGGCATGCGCATCAGCATGAGCATTGCCTGGCTGGTGATCGTGGCGGCCGAGATGCTGGTGGGCGGCACGGGCATCGGCTATTTCGTCTGGAACGAGTGGAACAACCTGAGCTTGCCCAATGTGATCTTCGCCATCCTGGTGATCGGCGTGGTCGGCATGCTGCTGGACCTGATGTTCGCCAAACTGCAGCAGGCGGTCACCTATGTGGATTGACCACCCCCGAAGCACCTTCGGTGCTCCGCCTCAAGGAGGCGCCCCCAGCGGCCCGGCCAAGCCGGTTCCGCGGCGGCCGCTTGATGCGGAGGCTCGCCCATGAGCGGCAGCGCATTTCTCAAGGTTGAGGGCCTGGGCAAGACCTATCCTGGCGCCGCCGAGCCGGTGTTTGACAGCGTCAACTTCGGCATTGCGGCGGGGGAGTTCGTCTGCATCATCGGCCACAGCGGCTGCGGCAAGACGACGATCCTGAACGTGCTGGCGGGGCTGGAGAGTGCCAGCACCGGACATGTGTTCATGGACCAGCGCGAGGTGGCCGGCCCCAGCCTGGAGCGCGGCGTGGTGTTCCAGGGCCATGCGCTGATGCCCTGGCTCAGCGTGCGCAGCAACATCGCCTTTGCGGTGCGCAGCAAATGGCCCAGCTGGACAGCCGCCCAAGTGCGCGCACAGGTCGAAAAATATGTGGCCCTGGTCGGCCTGAATGCGGCCATCGACAAGAAGCCTTCCGAGCTGTCGGGCGGCATGAAGCAGCGAGTGGGCATTGCCCGGGCCTTTGCCATCGAACCGCGCATGCTGCTGCTGGACGAGCCCTTTGGCGCGCTGGACGCGCTGACCCGCGGCACCATCCAGGACGAGCTGCTGCGCATCTGCGCCGAGACCCGGCAGACGGTGTTCATGATCACCCACGATGTGGACGAAGCGATTCTGCTGGCCGACCGCATCTTGCTGATGAGCAACGGCCCGCAGGCCCGGGTGGCCGAGGTGGTGAAGAACACCATGAGCCGCCAGCGCCAGCGCGCCACCCTGCACCACGACCCGCAGTACTACCGGATCCGCAACCACCTGGTGGATTTTCTGGTGGCGCGGTCCAAGGACCTGTCCCACGGCCGCGCGCCCAGCCAGCCACCCGAGGTCTGCCCGGGTCTGGAATCCCCGCCCCCATCCATACCGCTCTGAGGAGAAACCCATGAACCGACTTGAAGTCACCGAAAAGATCATCGCCACCAAAGTCAGCCAGGGCCTGAAGTGGTGCGACGTTGCCGAGCAAGTCGGCCTGAGCAAGGAGTGGGTCACCGCCGGCTGCCTGGGCCAGATGCAGTTCAATGCCGAACAGGCCGCCGTGCTGGCGCGCATCTTTGGCCTGACCGAAGAAGAAACCAAGTGGCTGATGGTGGTGCCCTACAAGGGCAGCCTGCCCACCAGCGTGCCCACCGACCCGTTGATCTACCGCTTCTACGAGCTGGTCAGCGTCTACGGCACGACCTTCAAGGAGCTGATCCATGAGGAGTTCGGCGACGGCATCATGTCGGCGATTGATTTCAAGATGGACCTGCAGCGCGAGGCCAACCCCAATGGTGACCGCGTCAGCATCACCATGTCGGGCAAGTACCTGGCGTACAAGTCCTACTGATCGCTCAAGCCGCGCGCAGCCCCCTCGCCCCGCCATCATGACCCCCGAGACCCGCCCACCCTTGCCGCCGTTCAATGCCGAATCGGCCGTGCGCAAGGTGCGCGGCGCCGAGGACGCCTGGAACACCCGTGACCCGGAGGTCTGCGCCCGGGTCTACACCGAGGACACGCGCTGGCGCAACCGCGCCGAGTTCCCGGTGGGTCGCGAAGCGGTCAAGGCCTTCTTGCAGCGCAAATGGGCCCGCGAGCTGGACTACCGGTTGATCAAGGAGCTGTGGGCCTTCAGCGACCACCGCATTGCCGTGCGCTTTGTCTACGAGTGGCACGATGACTCGAACCAGTGGTTTCGCAGCCATGGCAACGAGAACTGGGCCTTCAACGACGCCGGCTTCATGACCCACCGTCATGCCAGCATCAATGACCTGCCGATCCGCGCCGAGGACCGTCTGTTCCACTGGCCGCTGGGCCGGCGGCCGGACGATCACCCTGGCCTGACCGAGCTGGGGCTCTGAGCCTGCGGAGGCTAGCCCCGAGGTTTACACCTTGGGGGACAGCCCGTCGGCCAGCGACAGCCGGTAGGCCCGCCAGCCCGGCACCAGGCTGGCCAGCATGCCGGCCAGCAGCACCGCGCCCAGCAGGCCGCATTGGCGCGGCGTGGGCACGGCCCAGCTCAGGGCAATGCCCCACTGGCCTTGCACCCAGGGCCCGGCCAGGCCGATCAAGGCGGCCGTGGCCAGCACGCCCAGGGCGCAGCCCAGCCAGGTGACCAGGCAGCCCTCGGCCAACAGCAGCAGCATGATCTTGCGCGGACCGGCGCCCACGGCGCGCAGCACGGCCAGCTCGCGCCGCCGCTCGTTCAGGCCGGCCAGCACCACCGCCACCAGGCCCACCAGGCTGACCACGGCCACCATCACCGACATGCCCAGCAGCGCCTGCTCGCCGGCGCCGACCACGTCCCAAAGCTCGTCCAGGGCCACGCCAGGCAGCACGGCCATCAGCGGCTCGGCCGCGTACTGATTGACCTTGCGCTGCACGCCAAACACGGCGGCGCGGCTTTTCAGGCCCACCAGTGCAGCCGTGACCTGGCGCGGGGTCAGGTCGTAGTCCTGCAGCTCGTCGGCCGCGATGCCCATCCCGGGCATGGGCATGCCCGAGGCCCAGTCCAGATGCAGCGCCTCCATGGCGGGCAGGCCGATGTGCACCGTGCGGTCCACCGGCGTGCCGGTGCGCGCCAGCACACCTACCACCTCAAACGGCTTGTCGGCATGCTCGGCCTCGCCCATCAGGCTGGCGCCGTGGCTCAGGGTGATGCGCTGGCCCAGGCCATAGCCGAGCGTCTGGGCCACGTCGGCACCCAGCACCACGGCGAACAGGTCAGCGCGCGCTTTGGGGTAGTCGCCAAAGGCACGGCCCTGGGCCAGCCGCAAGGGCTGCCGGTCGCCGTACAGAAAGCGCTGAAAGTAGTCCGCCGTGGTGGCCAGCACCGGATAGCCGCGGTGGGTGTCGCCCAATGACAGCGGCACCACCCAATCCACCGCGCGCTCGGCCGCGATGTCTTGCACGCTGCTCATGCGGATGTTGTTGGTGGCGCCGCCCACCCGGAACACGGCATAGAGCATCAGCTGCACCGAGCCCGTGCGCGCGCCGACGATCAGGTCAGTGCCGCTGACCGATTGCGAAAAGTTCTGCCGCACATCGTGGCGCACCCGCTCAAAGGTCAGCAGCAGCAAGGTGGACAGCGCGATCGACAGGACCACCAGCGAGAGGGTGAGCCGCCGGTTCCAGGCGCTGCGCCAGGCCAAGGCCAGCATCGCGCTCATGCGGGGGCTCCTTCGTCGGCATGGGCGGGGCGTGCCGCGCGGTTGATGTCGGCCAGGGCCAGCTGGCGGTCAAAGCGGCTGGCCAGACGCTCGTCGTGGCTGACGAAAACCAGCGTGCTGCCAGCCGCCTGGCACTGGCTCAGCAGCAGGTCCATGAAGCCGTCGCGCAGCGGCGCGTCCAGCGCCGAGGTGGGCTCGTCGGCAATCAGCAGCTCGGGCCGGCCGATCAGGGCGCGCACCGCTGCCACCCGCTGCTGCTGGCCCACCGACAAGGCACTGGCCGGCTGGCGCCAGAGCGACTCGGCCAGGCCGATCTGCCGCAGCAGCTGCTCGGCCTGGGCCTGCGGCGTGCCGCCGTCGGTGGCGGCACGCTCGCGCCGGCGGGCCGACAGGCGGCACGGCAGCAAGACGTTGTCGATCACGCTCAGATAGCCCAGCAGATTGAACTGCTGGAAGATGTAGCCCACATGGTCGGCCCGCCAGGTGTCGCGCCGCGCGCCCGACAAACTGGACCAGACCGTGCCCTGCACCGCCACCGTGCCTTGCTGCGGCAGCAGCACACCGGCCAGCAGGCCCAGCAGCGTGCTTTTGCCGGTGCCGCTGGGGCCATGCAGAAACACGCTGGAACCCGCTGCCAGGTGCAGCTGCTCAATCACCACCACCGGCGGTGCGCTGCGCTGCCAGGCGTAGCTGAGTTGGTCGATGCGGATCATGATTGGCGCGGGCGCGGGCCCCAGTTTTTTCCACACAAGCAACGCATCAAATCCGTCTCCAAGACGCCGAACTCCGACTGACCGAGAATTGTGGCATTGCTCGAACTGCGAACGGATCCCCATGCTCGCCATCCAGAAGATCATCCCCCAGGGCCAAGGCCTGGCCGCCGTCCTGCTCAAACGCGCCAGCAGCGTGGCACTGGACTGGGACGTGCGCCAGAAAAGCCGCTTTGACGCCACCGACAGCGCCGGCCGCCACCTGGGCGTGTTTTTGCCGCGCGGCACCGTGGTGCGCGGCGGCGACGTGCTGGTGGCCGAGGACGGCTCGCTGATCCGCGTGACCGCGGCGCCACAGCCGCTGCTGGCCGTGCGCGCCTGCACCGAGCACGGCAGCCCGTTTGACCTGATGCGCGCGGCCTACCACCTGGGCAACCGCCATGTGCAGCTGGCCCTCACCCCTGACGGCCTGTGGCTGGAGCCCGACCATGTGCTGGCCGACATGCTGCGCCAGATGCACCTGATCGTGACCGAGACCGAAGCGGCGTTTGAGCCCGAGGGCGGTGCCTATGCAGCGGGCGGTCATGGCCATGGCGGCCATGGTGGGCACGGACACGACCACGACCACGGTCATGATCACGGTCATGACCTTGCCGCCCACGCGCACGATCACCCGCATGAACACGCCCCCGCCGCGCCGGCACGCGGCAAGCCGCTGGGCATTGCGGTGACGGCCGCACCGGCGCCACATGTGCACGGCCCGGGCTGCAACCACGGCCACGACCACTGATGAGTGACGCCACCACAGCCATCGCAGCCACAGTGGCGCTGCCGCCCCAGGTGTTCATGCAGCTGATGTGGCTGGCCTCACCGGCCTTGCCGGTGGGTGGTTTCAGTTACTCTGAGGGCCTGGAGCCCGCCGTCGAATCAGGCCGGGTGCATGACGAAGCCAGCGCCACCGCCTGGCTGAACGATCAGCTGCAACTGGCCCTGGGCCGGGCCGACCTGCCCTTGATGGCGCAGGCCTTTGCCGCCTGGCAGCAGACGGACCTGCCCCGCATCGAGGCGCTGAACGACTGGCTGCGCCAGACCCGCGAGACCAGCGAGCTGCGCCAGCAGACCGAGCAGATGGGCCGCTCTCTGCACCTGTGGCTGCAGCAGCGCCATGCCGACGATGCACGGGTGGCAGCGCTGGGCCGCTTGCAACCGGCGCCCAACTGGCCGGTGGCCTTTGCGCTGGCCGCCTGCCTGACCGGCGCGCCGCTGCGCGAGTCCCTGGTGGCCCATGCCTTTGGCTGGGCCGAGAACCAGGTGCAGGCCGCCATCAAATCGGTGCCGCTGGGACAGAGCGCCGGTCAGCGCATGCTGGGCCAGCTGAGCGAGGCCATCACCGCCGTGGTGGACCGCGCCATCACCCTGGGCGATGGCGAGCGCATGGCTTTTGCGCCCATGCTGGCCATCTTGTCGGCCCAGCACGAGGCGCAGTACTCAAGGCTGTTTCGGTCCTGAGGCGGCCTCCGCTACCGCAGGGGGCAGCGCAGCTTGCAGCGTGGTCTGCAAGGCCAGCTGCTCCGGCATCAGTGGGCTGACGGCCGCCGCGGCTTGCAGATCGGCCAAGGCCTGCGCACGCTGGGCGGCAGCGGCCGTCTGGCCGGCCGCAGGCGCCAAGCCGGCCAACAAGGCCAGGCCCTGCGCGCGGGTGGT
>CALRVU010000170.1:0-6631 GCA_943371685.1 Bordetella parapertussis
GACTTGAAGGTCACCAGCCGGCACCTTGCTGGTGGCCAGCTCGGCCAGCAGCTTGTCGACCATCGTGCTCCAGAGCACGAAGCTGCTCAAGGGGCCGATGTGGCCGCCACACTCGCGGCCTTCAAAGATGAAGCGGCGGGCGCCCTCACCGATGAACATCGGAATCAGGTTGGCCGAAGGCACGTGCAGGAAGGTCGGGATGCCAGCGGCTTCCAGCGTCACAGCTTGGTCAGGCCGTCCGCCCGCGATGATCGCGTAATCGGGCTTGAAAGTGGCGGCCATGCCCAGCTGCTCGTCGAGCAAGGCTTGAGGCGCGAAGCCCAGCAAACCGATGCCCCAGGGTTTGCCAGCCAGGCGCTCGGTCGACTCCTCGAGCAGCTTGCGCAGGGCGTCGCCCTTGAGCAAGGCAAAAGCCAGCATGGGCAGCGCACCGCCTTCGGCCACGGCTTGGGCAAATGCAGCGCTGTCCGACACCCGGGTCATCGGGCCTTGCACCACGGGATAGGCAATGCCCAGCGCCTCGGCCAGCGGGCCGCCCTTGGCAATGGCATGCGACTCGACCGCGGCCTTCAGGTGACCGGCCACCGCATCGTTGATGGCCTTGAGCACGGCCGACAGGTGCTTGTACTGTTTGCGCCAGGTGCCGGCAAAGCACACATCCTGACCCACCGGCAGCAGGCCGGCGCGCAGGTTGCGCCAGTCAATCTTGCCGCGCACCAGCGGGCCCAGGCGGGCAAAGCCTGCGCCCTCGCCTTCGACCACCAACTGGCGAGCCAGGGTGTGACCCGGGCGGACCAGGCAGCGGAAATACTCGCCATGCTCACCGTCGCCGATGGCCGTGGCTTCGTTGCCGGACAGGTTGCCGAGCAGCGCCACCAAGGCATCCGACGGACCAGCATCTTCGAGCAGCAACAGATGATCTTCCAGCACGCCACCGGCCATGCCGATGGCGCTGCAAGCCGCGGCCACGTGGGGCGTCAGGCCACCGCGCAGATAGAGCGGCAGATCGGTGAGCTTGGCCCACTTCTGCAGCAGGATGAAGCTGGCGTCTTCGCCGACGAAGCCACCGGCCTCGTTGCCCTTGAGCAACCAGCCATCGATCTCGGCGCCAGCGGGCAAGGCGGGCACCACCGGTGCACAGACCTCGACCAGCACCTTGACACCCCGCGCCCGCAGGCCGCCCAGCAGGCTGGCTGCCTCCTCCAGCAGCGACGCCTCGAGAATCAGCCAGCCCAAGCCCGCCAGCGCGGGGGACTGCAAGGCGGTGCACAAGGTCAGGTCTAGGCGGTCCAGCTTGAGACCGTAACCGGCGCCGGCGTGTTGCGCCGTGCGGGCCAGCAGCGCCAGCACGACCTGGCTGTCATCGATCCACTCGGCATTGACCACACCGACCGCGCCGGCGCGGCAGGCGGCGATCGCCATCGTGGCGTCGGCCAGACCCGCAGGGGTGAACACGAGAGTGGTGAATGGAAGTTTCAGCATGAGTACGAGCCTTTACAACGCGGACCCCGTGTTGGCCATGCACGAAGTCACCCTGAAACTGACATCGGAGAGCGCCTTGCGACGCCACCGGAAAACTGGTGACAAGTCTGATCTGGAATGCGGCAAATCCTGGAAGGCAGGCAACTCACAAACTTGGCACTGTGCGGCTAATGTCACCGCTGCAGCGCCCTAGTGACTATCCCTAATCCCCCTCGACCGATCGCAACCCATGCCGAATCATCGTCAACGTCGGTGATAAACCACAAAATCCCTGCGCTTGCGAGCCGATGCACTGACGCTGCCGCCTGCGCATCTGCGCTCGCACCGCTTGCGGCTCCACTCACCATTTTGGTGCAATGCGAACCGCTGCGGTCGACAATCCGGCGGCACCGGGATCAGATCAGCAAGTTGCGATCCACCCCGGTGTCCGAGCCGGCGATCCGGTCAGGGAATCCACGACCAGGCTTGCACCGTGACGAAGCGCTGAACGGCCATGGTGAACGCCTTCCAGACCGGCATGCTGCCGCCTTCGATCTTGGCTTGGCCGGTCATGCCGGTCAGCAGTGCCCGATCCGGGTTGTGCACCACGGCAATCACCTTGAACACCGTGCCAAAGGACTGAACCGTGACATTGCGGTCGATCGTCAGGATCTTGCCGGTGAAGACCCGGTCGTTGTAGGACATGGCCCGCAGCCGCACCGGACTGCCGGCCTGGATGTAGCCGATGTCACCTTCCGAGACCTCGATTTCCACCGTCACATCGGCGGTGTTCTCGACCGCTGCAAACGGCGCCCCCACATCCAGGTAGCTGTTGGTCTTGTCCTTCAGGTGCAGCGTCAGCAGATTGCCGTCAAACGGCATGGTCAGGTTCGCCCGTCCCACCTTGGACTGCAACAGATCGCGTTCTTCGGTGATGCTCTGCAGGCGGGCCACGGCGGCTTCGATCTGGTCCTTGGGCGCACCGGTGCGCGCCAGATCCAGGGCCGCCTTCTTCTCGGCCACCTGGGACACGTCCACCAGGTGGTCACGGCGGGCCGCGTCCAGTTCCTCGAAGGAGATCACGCCTTCCTTGTACATGGGCTCCAGTCGCGTGGCCTTGCCCTTGCTGAACCGCTCGCGCTCCTGAGCGACTTCCAGCGCCCGCTCGGCCAGTTTGACGTCTTCGATCTTGGGCCGAGCACGCAGCTCGGCGATCACAGCGACCTGTTCTGCCAGGCGTGCGTTCTGCACGCTCACCTGGGCCTGCAGATCGGCGGTCGACAGCACGGCGATCACCGTGCCCTTGCGGATGTTCTCGCCGCCCTCGAAGCGCACATCCTGAACCACACCCGCCACATCGGTGGTGATCACCTGGCGCTGGTTCGGGAACACCGAGAACCGACCACCGGGCTCATAACCGTAGGGCAGCATCAGCACCAGCAGAGCAGTGCAGGCACCAGCCAGCTTGAGGTAATGGCCCCAGGCACTGGCAGGCTTCAGCTCGTCTTCCGCTTCGCCCGTGTCGTTCGGCAAGGTGCGCTTGCGCCAGCGGTCAAAACGCACCGAGCGCTCATAGGCCGCCTCGATCAACTGCAGGCGCCGGATCGACCGGCTGACCAGGTACAAGCCCAGCACGCCGGCGATGATCAACGCGGTGCCGCCGAGCAGCAAGGTCTGCAGGTACACACCCACCACGATCACCACCACGGCGATCAGGAAGAAGGCGTAGACGCTGGAGGCCAGGGCATAGGCCGCCAGCAGGCTGCCTTCAGAGGCCTTGTAGCTCTGGCCGCGCAGCCGGTTCAGCAAGGTCTTGTACGACTTGCCACGCAGATGCGGCTCGTTGATGAAAGCCGACAACAGCTGATAGGCGGCGCCCTTGACTAGCGGATTGCCCGACACGAACAGCAGGTCGAAGGCGCAGATGATGGCCAGCGCCAGCCCGACCTTGGGCAGCACGCCCGCCGTGTCGCGGGTGTTGTACCAGAGCAGCACGCCCAGACTGAACACGGCCAAACGCACCAGCAGGGGTCCGCCCTGCAACCACATGCGTTCGCGCCGCGACAGCTGCTCGACATGAGTCACCTGAGCCACGAAGCGTGGCAGGAAGCCGAGGAACACCGAAATGCCGATCGCACTGACCGTGCCCCGGTAGGCATGGGCCAGAAAGGCCACGGTCAAGGTCACCGCCAGATTGATGGTGAACATGCTGAACACCATGTGCTCCAGCAAGGTGGTTGCGCCATGCAAGCGGCTCAGGTCCTCGCGGATCAGGTGGCTGTACTGCAGGCTCAGCATCACGGCGGCCAGCAACAGCAGCGGCAGCACATAGATGACGAAACGCAGCGGCTTGACCACCGGCGACAGCAGCTTGAGCATGCCAGTGGGGTTGAACAGCTTGAGCATCCAGCGCGTGGCACGCGGATCGAAGCCCACTGCGTCGTTCATGCCGGCTGGGAGGTCGCCCTGCGGCGCGGCCTTGCTGGCCGCCGCGGCCATCTGCACGGCCACGGCTGCCTCCACCGGCGCGGGGGCAGCACCCTCCACCGCCGCCTGATGCGACTTCACCGTGGCCTGGCCGTCCTTGACCTCGTAGCCCTTGGTCCGGAAAGGTTGGAGCAGGCCATGGGTCGGGCTCTCCATGTCCAGCAACTGGCGGTCGGCCAGACTGGCAAAGAACAGCTGGATCTCCTTCTCGGAGATCGGCCGGGCGAAGCGGTCCTCGAACACCGACTGGAGCTTGGGATAGGTCTCGCAACCCGGCAGCACTTCAAGAATGAAGAATTGCCAGGGCTCCAGATCGTGCACGCGATTGAGCAGCTTGTCGCGCAGCAGGTAGCTGGGTTGGCCTTCCTTGACGATCTTGAACGCCTCCATCCGCTTGGGCAGATAGGCAGGCAAGGCCACCTTCTTGGTTTGTTCACTCATGACCCGGTCTTCCTGCAGTTAATTCGTCTTGGCGCTGGCTTGGCCCGCCAGCAGATCGGGCGCCGCCTGGCGCCAGCCACCACCCATGGCCTTGTAGATCCTGATCAGCGAGAGGTGGCCGTCGCGCTGCACCTCGACCAGCTGCCGGTCCACGGCCGTCACCTCCCGCTCGGCGTCCAGCACCTCGAACACGGGAATCAAGCCGCTCTCGAAGCGCTTGCGCGTCATCGCCGCCACCGCCTGGGT
The DNA here is from genome assembly GCA_943371685.1 of Bordetella parapertussis. Classification (GTDB taxonomy): domain Bacteria; phylum Pseudomonadota; class Gammaproteobacteria; order Burkholderiales; family Burkholderiaceae_C; genus Ideonella; species Ideonella parapertussis_A. The sequence goes on from CALRVU010000170.1 coordinate 4,636, forward strand.
GGTGTCGCGCTGGCGCTTGAGCAAAGCGGTGCGTTCAGCGACCTTGCGATGAAACACCAGGGCGTCCTCCACCTCGAAGAATGCGTTCTGGACCGCCTTGCGATAGCTCTCCAGCTGCAGTGCTCGCGTCGCCTCGGCCTGTCGCACGTTGGCGTCGATGCGACCGGCCGTGAAGACCTTGACCACCGCATCGGTGCCCAGGCTGCCAAAGCTGGCCGGCGCCGAGATCAGCCGCGTCAAGTCGGTGCTGGCATAGCCGAACAGGCCGGTCAGCGAGATGGTCGGAAAGTACTCGGCCTTGGCCACGCCGATGCGCGCATTGGCGGCAATGAGGTTCTGCTCGGCCGCACGCACATCCGGGCGATGGGCCAGCACCTCGGACGGGATGCCGCTGGGCACCGCCTGCGTGGCCAAGGTCGACAGGTCGCGCGACCGCGCCACAGCGGCAGGCGCCGAACCCACCAGGATCGACAAAGCGTTCTCGGCCGCCGCAATCTCCCGCTCCTTGGCCGGAATGGCCGCCTCGGTCTGCTCCACGGCCGCCCGGGCCACCAGCACCGGCAGCATCGATGAGCCGCCCTGCTTCTGCCGGGTCTCGTTGTATTTCAGCGCTGACTGCCGGCTCGCCAGATCAGACTTCAGCAAGGCCAGTTCGCGGTCGGCGGCCAGCAACTCCACATAGGTGCTGACCACATCCGACACCACCGTCAAGGTGATGGCGCGGCGCGTTTCCTCGATCGCCAGCAGATCAGCCAGATAGGCTTCATTGGTCCGCTGTACCCGACCCCAGATGTCAAGTTCCCAGCTGACACGTGCCTTCAGCTCGTAATTGGCACTGTTGATCGGCGTGCGGTAGGCCAACTGCGTCTGCCGCTCTTCGCTCAGCTTGTCGCGGCTCGAACGCCCGTCGATCGAGACCTGCGGCAACTCCTGGGACTTGGCCAGATCGCGCCGCGCCGCAAACTCCATCACCCGGCTGGCGGCAATCTTCAGGTCCGCGTTTTCGTCCAGCGCCAGTTGCACCAGCGCCTCGAGGCGCGGGTCGCCAAAGCCCTTCCACCAGGCCACATTGGCCAGATCGGCGGCTGAAGCCACGGATTCGGCATGACGCCAGGTCGGTGGCGTGGCTTGAGCCGGCCGTTCATAGTCCGGCCCGACGGCGCACCCCGACAGGGCAGCCAGCACGGCCAGGGCGATGATTTGACGCATGGGAGTTTCCTTGCGATGGCCGCCGCAGCGGGCCTTCTTTGGAGTGGTCATGACCGGCTCATTCCTCCGAGAACCGGTCTGCCAGCACATCAAGGGCGTGATCCTCGATCTCCTTGACCCGGACCAGACGGTTGTTCAGTTCTTCCAGAATGGCCTCGAACCAGCGGATTTCATGCTCGATCTGGCGACGTTCAGCCACGATCTCTTCCATCGGCATGTTCGGGGGCGGACGGCCGTCCTCGTCGAAGAGGAACTTGATGCCCTCCGCGACGCGTTCGTTCATGTTGATCTGCTGAACCTGCTTCTCGACGTACTTCTTGACCTTCTTGGCCTTGAACTCCTTGATCACGGCCAGTCGCAATGCGCGCTGCTGGGCAGACAGGGCATCGAGTTTGGGATGACTGGTGACCGGGTCGCCGTCGATCGGACCGATCTTCGGTCGGGTGCCTGCCACGCGCTGCTTGGGATCGCTCATGCGGGTACTTCTAGGTTCGTAGGCAGAAAATCGGTGAACTCAGCGGTAGCCGAATTCATGGGCCAGTTCGACCACACTCGGATGCAGACCCTTGCCGTCTGGGCGCCAGGCCAATGGCCGGTCGAGCGGAGGAATCTTGACCTTGTGCGGCCGGAACGCCGGGCCACGCAGGAAATTGGGATCGTTGCCGAACAAGGCCGTGATCGGCCCGAAGCAGGCGAAGGGCGAGCGCTCGGGATGCATCATGGCGTCGATGGACGCGGCGTCATCGCTCACGCCCAACCAGCGGCAGACTTGGCCGAGGAAGTTCGT
>CALRVU010000171.1:0-6628 GCA_943371685.1 Bordetella parapertussis
CGCGACGCCGTGCACTTGCCGCTGGACGTCGCGGCGCTGTCTGAGCGCCTGATGGCGCTGCAGGCTCCGCAAGATGCTGCGCCACTGTGCGTGGCCAGTGCCGCGCCCGACCGCGGCAGCTACCTGCTGCGCCCGGATCTGGGTCGGCGGCTCGGCGCCGGCAGCGCTGCACAACTGGACGCCTGGCAAGCTGCGCAAGGGGCGGCCTGCGATTTGTTGCTGGTGGTGGCCGACGGCCTGTCTGCGGCAGCGGTCGAACGGCAGGCACCGCTGCTCATCGCTGCCTTGCTGGCCAGCCAGCCCGCCGGTCTGCGGCTGGGCCCGCTGGTGATTGCGACGCAGGCGAGGGTGGCGCTGGGCGATGACATTGGTCAGCGACTGCAAGCGCGGCAGGTGGCCATGCTGATCGGCGAGCGGCCGGGTCTCAGTTCACCCGACAGCCTCGGCATCTACCTCACGCACGATCCGCGGCCGGGCCGCAACGATGCCGAGCGCAACTGCTTGTCCAATGTGCGGCCCGAGGGCTTGGTGCCGGCAGAAGCAGCACGCAAGCTCTGGTGGCTGGTGCAGGCCGCCCAGCGCCTGCAGCTCACGGGCGTGGGCCTGAAGGATCAGAGTGACGCGCAAGCGCTGCCTCTTGGCGTCTGACTTGGTGGCTCCTGCCGCCTGGCTGTTGTTGCCCGACCACGCGCCAACCTGACATCGCGTGCGCTTGCACACGCTGAGTCCGAGCCTGAATGCTGGCCGCTGCGTGGGCCAGGTTGGCCGGTGGACACTCGCTGCCCTGAATAGTTGGTCGATCAAACGAATAGGGAGTGGCAGTGACAAAATTTCTGAACAAGTCAGCGGCGAGCATTGTGGTGCTGGTGGTGCTGATGGCCTTGGGCGTGCTTTGGGGTAGTTGGTTGACCCAGGCCGGGGTGGAGCGAGCCATCCGGCAGAACTTCGTTGCGGCAGGTCTGCTGTCTCAGGTGCAGGTGGAGGGCGAAAAGCTGCGTCGCTATGAGAAAGAGATGTTCATCTATGTGGCGGACGGACCCAAGCGCTCGGGCTACGTCAAAGAGTTCAAGACCTCGTATGACAAGCTGCTGACCCAGCTTGACACGATGCTGCTGCCCAGCAGCGTCCACTTCACCGAAGAAGAGCGCGGGTTGATCTTGAATTGGAAAGAGGCGGCAGTGTTCTACGCCGGCGAAATGACAGGCCTGGCCAACCGGGCAGACGCCATGACGGTTGAAAACCTGGGCAATGAACAGCGCCTGGGCCTGACGGTGGAGTACAACGGTGCCATCAAGGCTGGCAAGGACCGGTTCCGCGAACTGCTGGCTGGCAGCCAGAAGATGCGTGAAGCCAAGGAGGCGGCTGCGCAGCAGACGGCTCAGGACATTGACAGCATCTTCTTGCGCCTGCACATCGGCGTCCTGCTCGGGGCTGTCGCGCTGATCACCATCGTGGTCGTTTCCCGGCGCATGGAGCAATATCCGCGGGCCTGAAGTCGCAGCATGTGCCGGTGGTGGCCCAGTCCCACTGCGCCGGCACGCCTGCCGAGGCTCAATGCGGCGTTTGCCGCTGGAAGCCTTGCAGGCATTGCCGGGTCAGTTGCTCGGTGTTGAGTGACACGTCGAGCGGCGTGCGGCACAGGCCAGCCAGGCCGTAGCGCTGGTTCTCGTACAGCGTCTCGGTGGCAGGGAACAGGCCCAGCAGCTGGTCGAGCGAGTCGTCCATGGGCGTGGAGGCCAGCTCGTGCAGCACGCCTTGCGCCACTTGCCGGTATTGCTCGGCACTGGCTTCGCGCGGGGTGTGCTCCAGCTTCTCCAGCAGGGCCGCGAGGCTGGCCAGAGACTTCAGACGGGCAGGAAGTACAAGCACAGGGTTCGGGTTCATGCTCAGCATATGGCCCCCCCGTGACTCAATTCAAGCGCACGGCCTTGCATTTCTTTGGTGACAGCAGCCGTGCGTGCGCCAGCGCTCAGACGCGCCGGTCAAGATGCGGTCAGGACCATGTCACGGAGGCCGAGAACATGTAGCCCGCGCCGTACACCGTCTTGATCACCTTGGGGTTCTGAGGGTCCAGCTCCAGCTTGCGGCGCAGCCGCGAGATGCGCACATCGATGCTGCGGTCGTTCGGCGCCAGGTCGCGCTGGCCCACCAGCTGCTCGCGGGTCAGGATCTGGTGCGGCCGCTCGATGAAGGCCCGCAGCACCTGGGTTTCGGCCGTGCCCAGCTGGTGCTCGCTGCCGTCTTCGGCGCGCAGCACATTGGCCGCGCAATCCAGCGTCCAGCCCAGAAACCGCGCATGGCGGCGCACGCCCGCACCGGCACCTGCGCTGCTGCCGGGGCCGGCGCGGCGGCGCAGGATGCTGCGCACCCGGGCCACCAGCTCGCGCGGCTCGAAAGGCTTGGTCACATAGTCATCGCCGCCCAGCTCCAGGCCCATGATGCGGTCCACCGTGTGGGCCCGGCCTGTCAGGATCAGCACGCCGGCACTGCTCAGGCTGCTGATCTGGCGGATCAGGTCGATGCCGTCCATGTCGGGCAGGCCCAGGTCGACGATGCACAGATCGGGCTTCTCGGTCTGCAGCCGGCGCAGCACCGTGGTGCCGCTGCGGAAGGACTCGGTGGCAAAACCGAAGTCGTGCAATGCCATCACCACCAGTCGGTTGATGGCGTCATCGTCCTCGATCACATAGACCAGCGGTGCGGCGGCAGCCGCTTCAGAAGTGGCTTGGGGCGTCATGGCCGGTGGGCCTCCAGAAATCGCGCCAACTGGCCGCGGGTGAAGGGTTTGGCCAGCATCGGAATGTCGTCAGCCACCAGCTCGCCGGGCGCGTAGCCGCTCATCAGCACCACCAGCGGCACTTGGCGGTGGTCGCGGGCATGGCGGGCCAGGTCGCGGCCGTCCACACCGCCGGGCATCACCACGTCGGTCAGCAGCAGGGCGATGTTGGGCATCTGCGCAAGGATGGGCAGGGCCTCGGCGCCGGTGTCGGCCTCGATCACGGCATAGCCCAGTTGCAGCAGCTGGCGGCGCACCACGCGGCGCACCTGGGGTTCGTCCTCCACCAGCAAAGCCAGGCCGCGCGACGGGGCCGCCGGCTGATCCGCTTCGTCGGCCGGCGGGTCGGCCTCGCTGCTGCCTTCCACCTCGGCCATGGGCAGCCAGATCGACACCCGTGTGCCCTCGCCGGGCGTGCTGGCAATGTCGATGGCACCACCCGACTGGCGAACGAAGTCATGCACCATGGCCAAGCCCAGACCGGTGCCCAGGCCGGGCCGCTTGGTGGTGAAGAAGGGCTCGAACACCCGGCGCCGCGTGGCTTCGTCCATGCCCACGCCGTTGTCGGACACATCAAGCCTCACATAGCGGCCCTCGGCCAGCGGCAGCGGCGCCAGGGCGTTGCCGGCCTGGGTGGCTGCACAGGCGGTGATGCGAACCTCGGCGCCCTGGCTGCGCAGGGCGGTGGCGTCGCGGGCATTGAGCAGCAGGTTCAGCAAGGTGTTCTGCAGCAGGTTCGGGTCGGTCCATGCCCACAGCGGCGCTTCACCGGTGTCGATGGCCAGTTGCAGGCTCTCCGGCAGAGATCGCCGCACCAGGCGCTGCACCGCATGGATCTGCACCGCCACGTCCACCGCCTGCTCCTCCAGTGCCTGCTGGCGCGAGAACGACAGCAGGCCCTTGATCAGCTCGGCGCCGCGCCGGGCGGCCTGCACCGCCGGGTCAACGAACTCAGACGTCAGTGCGTCGCCCGGCCGGGCATCGGCCAGCGCGCTCAGGTTGCCGATGATGACGGTCAGGATGTTGTTGAAGTCATGCGCCAGCCCGCCGGTCAGGTGGCCCAGGGCTTCCATCTTCTGGGCCTGCACCAGCATCTCGTGCGAGCGCTTCTGCTCGGTGATGTCGAAGGTCAGCTCGAAGCAGCCGATCACGTTGCCGTCGGCCGCCCGCTCCGGGATCAGCGAAGTGCGGGCCAGCACCATCTGGCCGCTGACCAGGCGCAGGTCGTATTCGAAGGTCACAGACTCACCGGCCAGGGCGCGGGCGATGTAGGGCCGCACACGCTCGTGGGTGGCGTCGCCCAGGTAGGCATTGGCGCGCACGGCTTCAGGGTGTTGCGGGTCCAGGCCGAACCAGTCCCGGTAGCCGCGGTTGATGTAGCGGTAGCGACGCTGGGCATCGAAGTAGGCGATCAGCGCCGGGATCGAGTCGGTGATCAGGCGCATCTGCGCCTCGCTGCGCTGCAGAGACGCGGCAATCGCTTCGTTTTCGGCGCTGGCGGCTTGCAGGCGTTCGTTGATGGCTTGCAGTTCGTGGGTGCGGGCCGAGACGCGCACCTCGAGCTCGACATTGCGGTCCAGGATCTCGCGCTCGGCCCGCCGCTGATCGGTCACATCCGAATAGGTGGTGACAAAGCCGTGGCCGGGCAGGGGCTCGCCGCGCACCCGCAGCACCCTGCCGTCGGGCCGCATCCGCTCCAGGTCGTGGGGTGTGAACTGGCGGGCCGCCTCCATGCGCTGGGCGATCTGAGCCTCGTGAGGTTCATCAGGCTCGCCGTACTCGCCGCGCTCGGCATTGAAGCGCATGAAGCTCTCGAAAGGTGCGCCCACATAGGCCAGCTCTGGCGGGAAGCCCAGCAGGCGCAGAAACGCCCGGTTCCAGGCCACCATGCGCAGATCGGCATCGAACACGGTGATGCCCTGATCCAGCAGGTCGAGCCCGGCTTGCAGGGTGTCGAGTCGGTTCGGGGCAGCGTCAGGGGCGTCGGGCGTGGGCATCGGGGCGGCGGAGTGCCAGCCGCACGGGCTGGAGCGAGTGGATTCTAGGAGTCGCATCCTGCCCCGATCCGGCTTGCAAACATTCGTCACATTCGCTGCGGTTTGTTGAAATAGTCCTCCGCAATCATCCGGGCCACGGCGCTGCGGTGCCGCCTGCAACGGCGGGCGGGCCACCGGCGCGCCAAGACAGGAGAGTTGCATGATCCGGACAAGTCCGTACAGCCTGGGGCTGGACAAGAACCCGGCCAATTTCGTGGCCTTGTCGCCGCTCAGCTATCTGGAGCGCGCGGCGCTGGTCTATCCCGGCCGCGTGGCCGTCATCTATGGCGAGCGGCGCCAGAGCTGGGCCGAGACCTATGCCCGCTGCCGCCTGATGGCCAGCGCGCTGGTGGCTCGCGGCGTGGGCCCGGGCGACACCGTGGCGGTGATGCTGCCGAATGTGCCGGCCATGTTCGAAGCGCACTTCGGCGTGCCCATGACCGGCGCGGTGCTCAACACCCTCAACACGCGGCTCGATGCCGAGGCGATCGCCTTCATGCTGCAGCATGGCGATGCCAAGGTGCTGTTCACTGACCGCGAGTTCGCGCCGGTCGTCGAGAAGGCCCTGGCCATGCTGGGCGAGCGCCGGCCCTTCGTCATCGAGGTGGACGACGAGACCGCACCGGCCGGCAAGGCCCTGGGCCAGATTGGCTACGAGGCGTTTCTGGCCACCGGCGATGCCAACTTTGCCTGGCAGCTGCCGACGGATGAGTGGGACGCCATTGCCCTGAACTACACCAGCGGCACCACCGGCAACCCCAAGGGCGTGGTCACCCACCACCGGGGCGCCTACCTGAATGCGGCCAGCAATGTCATCTCCTGGCAGCTGCCCCACCATGCCATCTACCTGTGGACATTGCCGATGTTCCACTGCAATGGCTGGTGCTTTCCGTGGACCATGGCCCTGATTGCCGGCACCAGCGTCTGCCTGCGCCGGGTCGATCCGGCGCTGATCTTCCCCTTGATCGCCGAGCACAGAGTCACCCACATGTGCGGCGCGCCGATCGTCTACAGCATGCTGATCCATGCGCCCGAGAGCCTGCGCGCGGGCATCCAGCACACCGTGCACGGCCTGATTGCCGGCGCCGCGCCACCGGCAGCGGTGATCGAAGGCTGCGAGCGGGCTGGCATCGAGATCACCCACGTCTACGGCTTGACCGAGGTCTACGGCCCGGCAGCGGTGTGCGCCAAGCAGACCCATTGGGAGGGCCTGCCCGCCGAGGAGCGCGCCCGCCTGAACGGCCGCCAAGGCGTGCCCTATCCGCTGCAGCAGGCCGTCACCGTGCTCGACCCCGAAACCCTGCTGCAGGTGCCGGCCGATGGCGAGACCATCGGCGAGATCTTCTTCCGCGGCAATGTGGTGATGAAGGGCTACCTGAAGAACCCGACCGCCACCGAAGAGGCCTTCGCCGGCGGCTGGTTCCACACCGGTGACCTGGCGGTGATGCATCCCGACGGCTACGTCAAGATCAAGGATCGCAGCAAGGACATCATCATCTCGGGCGGCGAGAACATCTCGTCCATCGAGGTCGAGGATGTGCTGCACCGCCACCCTGCGGTGATGCTGGCGGCCGTGGTCGCCCTGCCCGACGAGAAGTGGGGCGAAGTGCCCTGCGCCTATGTCGAGCTGAAGCTCGGCGCCACCGTGACCGAGCAGGAGCTGATCGAGTTCTGCCGCAGCCAGATGGCCCGCTTCAAGGTGCCCAAGCGCATCCTGTTCAGCACCCTGCCCAAGACCTCGACCGGCAAGATCCAGAAGTTCGTGTTGCGCAAGCAGGCCGGTTCGGTCAGCGCCATCGATTGAGCGAGTAACCCA
>CALRVU010000172.1:0-6620 GCA_943371685.1 Bordetella parapertussis
AAAGCAGACATCGCCGCATTGTAGGGACGCGACTTAAAATCCGGCTTTTGGTGCTCGACCGCTTGCGGCCCGAGGTCGCCGCCTGTAGACCACCCTCCTGTCTGAGAGATTCCCCATGAGCTTGAAGTGCGGCATCGTCGGCCTGCCCCATGTCGGCAAGTCCACCTTGTTCAATGCCCTGACCAAGGCCGGCATCGCTGCCGAGAACTATCCCTTCTGCACCATCGAGCCCAATGTGGGCGTGGTCGAGGTGCCCGATCCCCGCCTGCAGGCGCTGGCCGAAATCGTCCAGCCTGAGCGCATCCTGCCGGCCATCGTCGAGTTCGTCGACATCGCGGGCCTGGTGGCCGGTGCCAGCAAGGGCGAAGGCCTGGGCAACCAGTTCCTCAGCCACATCCGCGAGACCGACGCCATCGTCAATGTGGTGCGCTGCTTTGAGGACGACAACGTGATCCACGTCGCCGGCAAGGTCGACCCGATCGCCGACATCGAGATCATCCAGACCGAGCTCTGCCTGGCCGACCTGGGCACGGTGGAAAAGAGCCTGCACCGCTACAACAAGGCCGCCCGCTCGGGCAACGACAAGGAAGCCGCCGCCCTGGTCAAGGTGCTGGAGAAATGCCAGGCCGCGCTCGACCAGGCCAAGCCGGTGCGCTCGATCGACTTCAGCAAGGAGGAATGGCTGATCGTTCGGCCGCTCTGCCTGATCACCGCCAAGCCGGCCATGTTCGTCGGCAACGTCTCGGAGACCGGTTTCGAGAACAACCCCTTCCTGGACCGCCTGACCGAGTACGCCACGGCACAGAAGGGCTCGGTCGTGGCCATCTGCGCCAAGACCGAAGCCGAGCTGGCCGAAATGGAAGACGAGGACCGGACCATGTTCCTGGCCGAGATGGGCCAGAGCGAGCCCGGCCTGAACCGGCTGATCCGCTCGGCCTTCAAGCTGCTGGGGCTGCAGACCTACTTCACCGCCGGTGTGAAGGAAGTGCGCGCCTGGACCATCCACGTGGGCGACACCGCGCCGCAGGCTGCCGGCGTGATCCACACCGATTTCGAGCGCGGCTTCATCCGCGCCCAGACCATCGCGTTCGATGACTTCATCAAGTTCAAGGGCGAGCAAGGCGCCAAGGATGCCGGCAAGATGCGCGCTGAAGGCAAGGAGTACGTGGTCAAGGATGGCGACGTGCTGAACTTCCTGTTCAACGTCTGATCCCCCTCCAACCTCCCCTCCGAAAGCCCGCCATGTCTGACCTCGACAAATCGATCAAGCGGGTTCTGGAGGGCTACCAGGCCGCCGTGCTGGCCAAGGACGCCGAGGCCTTCATCCGGCTCTACGACCCTAAGGCCCGGGTGTTTGATGCCTGGGGTGTCTGGTCCTACGAAGGGACAGCGTCCTGGCAGGCTTCGGTCGAGGGCTGGTTCAGCTCTTTAGGCACGGAGCGGGTGCAGGTCAGCTTTGACGATCTGCAGACCTCGGGCAGCCCTGACATGGCGGCCGTCACGGCCATCGTGACCTACACCGGCTTGTCAGCCCAGGGCGAGCCGCTGCGGTCCATGCAGAGCCGCTTGAGCTGGGTGCTGCGGACCAGCGGTCATGTGCTGCGCATCGTCCACGAGCACACCTCGGCCCCGGTGGGCTTCGAGGACATGAAGGCGATCCTGCATCGCGGATAGCAGCGCTGCTCAGGCGTCACTCGCCGGTCACGTAAAACGCTTAACCTCCGGCTGCACTCTGCGCGGGCGCTTGCCGTTTTGCGTTCGTTGATGTGAATGCGTCTTACTTACGAAATCTTCTCTATGCTGCTCATCCCCATTCCTCGCCGTACCTTGTTGGCCGCTACCCTGGCCGTCTGCTTCGGTGTGCACCTGCCGGCCTCGGCCGCCGCCGTACTACCCTATGTGGACTACGCCCACACCAATCAACGTGGGGATGCCCGCTACGCCACCCTGGAAACCAATGCTGGTGTGCGAGTGCTTCAAGGATTCCTGACACTCTGGACTCCGCGCTCGCCTTTCGTCGACGCAGGCCAAACCGCGCCGGCCGTGGACGGCTTCCCAGCGGTGGTGGCGTCTGATTGGACTGGTATCCCCATGGACGCGACCGACGGCACCATCCTCAATGCCTCCGTGCTCAACCGCAACGTTCAATACGTGGCAGACATTACCGCCAGCGTGACCGCCGAGCAAGCCACGCAGGCCTACTTGGACGACCGCCGCGGCAAGGGCTACAGCGTGACCGACGGACTGGGACCGCTTACCAACGCGTGGCGCACCCTGGCTGGGCAGACCACGACCATCTTGTCGGTGCCTGCTGATGCGACGACCGTGAAATACGACGACAAGGGGAACAACCTGGGCGTGGGCCTCAGTGGAGGCAACACGGCTTTCGGTGCCGTGGTGGACTTTGTGGGCGCCATGAGCAACAACGGCTCGACCGAACCCGCCAAGCGCTATTTCAAGTATGCCCGCCCCTGGCGTTGGTCTAACAGTGTCACGGTGCTGCCCACGCTGGTGCCCGCCAAGAGCAGCACGGCGGCCACCGACGGCGGTTTCATCAGCGGCCACGCTGCCGAAGCTACGCGCGACGCCGTGGCCATGGCTTACCTGGTGCCTGAGCGCTTTCAGGAAATGCTGACCCGCGGCCAGGAACTGGGCCTTCACCGCATCGTTGCAGGAATGCATTCGCCGCTGGACGTCATTGGCGGCCGCATCCAGGCACAGGCAGTGGTGACTGCCAATCTGTATGCCAAGTCCGCCAGCGAACGCCAAGCCATCGTGAGCCAAGCCCGCACCGCCTTGATGAACGCCACCGGCGCCACCAGCCTGAGCGCGCTGAATGACCTGGCCCACAGCGCCGACAGCAGTACCGACCGTTTCGCCAGTCACAGCACCAACTTGGCACGGTACAACGAATGGATGACTTTCGGCTTTCAGCCAATCGCCAAGACCAACAAGACGGCTGTGGTGCCCAAGGGCGCCGAACTGTTGCTCGAGACCCGCTTCCCATACATTGGACCTGACCATCGTCGCTACATCCTCAAGTCCACTGCGCTGCCCTCAGGATATCCGGTGATGGACGACGCCGAGGGCTGGGGTCGTCTGAACCTCTTCGCGGCAGCAGACGGCTATGGATCGTTCGGAAGCAGCAATGTGGCGGTCAACATGAACGCCAGCCTGGGCGGCTTCCATGCAAAGGACAGCTGGCGCAACAACATCTCCGGCGTCGGCAAGCTGACTAAAGCTGGCACCGGCACTTTGAGCTTGACCGGACAGAACAGCTTCAGCGGCGGCGTCGAGATCAAGGGCGGCACGCTCGAGACCTTCTCGGCCACAGCGTTGGGAACGGGCACGGTCACGCTCACGGGCGGAACGCTTAGCCAACGTGCGTCGCAAGCCCTGTCTTTGGCCGGCAACTTCAGCCAAGCCACCAAGTCCACGTTGCAATTGCAACTGGGCGGTGGCAATCAGCAAGGCCAGTTGTCGATTGCGGGTTCCGCACAGTTCAGCGGTGGCGCAATCAAAGTCAGTCTGGTTCCAGGCTACAGCCCAGCCGCAGGTGACACCCTGGCGTTGGTGACAGCGGCGAACATCGCCGGAGCACCGGCTTCGGTGACTGTCCAAGGCTTCAGCAAGACACAACTGATCGTTGACGGCCAAACGATCCGCGTCAAGCTGATCAGCTGAACCATCGACCCAGCGGGCTGGGCAGCGGCTCAGCCTTCGGTGGCGCTGACCGGCCCGCTCGGCGCGCCCAGCGCGATCTGCATTTCCACCAGCGGCACCGGATAAGCCATCTCGCAGCGCCAGGCCCGAAAGCGCTGGGCGCCCAGGCCGGCGCGCTGCAGGGCATCCAGCAAGGTTTGCTGATGGTCGGGCACGCCGGGCAGGGTCCAGGCGTCAGCGCCCTCCGGCAGGGCCTCGATGCGGGCACTCAAGGGCAGCTCGCGGTAATGACGCTGGCCAGCCGTGGCCGCTCGCATCGGCATGCCGGACGGACCGGGCAAGAAGAACGCCACTTGCGGCCGCAGCAGCGGCCACAAGGACTCGGCGATGAACACATCGCGCACCAGCCGCTGACACGGTGTGTGCAGCATGTAGGTGCGCAATGACAGCGGCAAAGCAGGGGCCTGCAAGTCGCAGGGCACGATCTCGGCCACCCGGAAGGCGGTGGTGATGCGCTCGGGCGTCGGGGTCGGATCGTCGCCGGACAGAACGAAGGTGGTGGTCTCCGCCTCTTGTTCGATGCACATCGCCGGCAAGGGTGAGTCGCCTGGATCCGCCAGAAAGAAGTGGCCAGGCCCGGCACTGACGGCCTCGCCTTCGAGGCTGGTCAGGCGCGGCCCGCTGGCCAGTGCCGGCAGCTCGGTGTAGAGGCTCAGCAGTGGCAGGGACGTGCCCGGCGTGACCCGATGCAGTCCGATGCGACGGTGGACTTCGACAAAGTCCACGGCGTCGCCAGAGGCCGAGGGCAGCACGAACACCGCCGTGCTGACGGTGTCGCAATAGTGGCCGAACAAGAAGGTCATGGCCTTGAATGAGGCCTGTCGCGCCATGTGCTCGCGGCGCTCGCGCACGTCGATCTGGGTGGCTCCCAAGTGGGCGTCGAGGGCGAGGCGCCCGCCCGGAAACTGGTCCAGCAGACTCTGGAAGGCGTCAACCGCCGTGGCCACCGTGGCGCGCAACTCATCCGGCACCTGGCCGGCCGACGCATCAAGCAGCATGCGCAGGCCGGTGGGCGATGGCACGCGGTGCAGAAACTCCGCGTCGGACTCGGCCCGGGTGGCCTGCACCAGCCGGCTGGCCAGGCTCTTGTCGAGCCCGGCCGCACGCATCAGGCGGATCGGGCGGGCGGGTTCACCGGCCAGGCATTGCACCAGCCCAGCCAGGCTGAGCCGCAAGCCGGCCGCCACCGGACCGAGCCGGTCGGCAAGCGACGGCGCCACGGCCATACCATCGGAGGTCAAGGGGGCATTCACGGGCCGAAGTATCGACGATGTCGCCCCCGCAGCCCCTCGGCTGAACCCTCGGCGTCGCACGCCGGACCGAACGCCCCCCGCCATGACGCTCAGGGGGCCGGGGTGGCCGGCAGCGTCACCAGCACGGTGCGCTGGGTGTAAGGACTGCGCTTCATCAACTCGACCACCGCAAAGGTCTGACCGTTGGGCGTCACGGCGATCACGTTCTTGATGTCGTAGCGCGGCGCGTAGTAGCCCTTGGCCTTGAAGAAGTCGACGGCAGCCTCCATGCCCGCGGCTTCCGTCCAGACAAAGCCGTTGGTCACCGGGCCGAACACCTTGGCGCCCAGACCGACCACGATCTTGCCGTCTTCAGACACAGCGTTGGCATAGGCCCAGCCACCAAAGTCGGTCCCCGGCAGCACGCCCAGCAACTTGCGCTTCCAGCCACCGTCCTTGAACTTCCACTTGGCGGCCATGCCCATGCCGGACTCTGCGTCCATGGACTGGCCGACCGCGATCAGGCCGTCACCGGTCAAGGCCTCGGCTTCGCCGAAATACTGAGGCTTGTCGAGGAAGGTGCGAACACCGTTCACCCACACCGCCGCGCGGCGCCCGCCCCAGGTGGAATCCTCTTCCCAGCCGGCTTGCACCGAGCCGTCCTTGCTGGCGTCATCGATGCGGGCCGAACCACCCGCCGTGGCGTAGCCCACCATGCCCGTCTCGGTCTGCCATGCATAGCCGTGCGCCGATCCGCCGCCGGTCTGGCCACCACGCCAGTACAGGCCCACCACGACCTTGCCATCGCGCGACATGCCCCAGACCGAGCTGTCTTCGGTGTCCATCTGGCCACCATCGGCCGGCAGCGGCTTGGCGAGCATGCGCCAGCCATTGCTCGGACCCCACAGGCCGGCCGTGGCCTTGGTGCCCGTGTCGTCCAGTACGGTGGCCGCCACCTTCTTGCCGTCGCCCGAGATCGACGGCATGCCCGAAGTGGTGCCGATGACCGGCAACGTGGCCCGGCCCAGCAGCGTCAGACCACCGTCCAGCGTCCAGCGGAAGGTTTCGTAGCTGCCATTCATCAAGCCCGTGGCGGCCTTGCCGTCGGTGGAGATGTCAGTCACCAGGCATTCACAGACCTGCACGGCCGTGACCGTCTGGGCCTGGGCCAGGCCGGCCGCAGCCAAGGGCAAAGCCGCGCACCAGCGTGCCAGCGACAAATGACGAATCGAGCTCATGGAACATCCTCAGACGTGGCGCCTGCCCTTGCAGGGTTGGAGGCAGGCTTGGGGTTTGCATGCACCGCGCCGGTGGGGATCAACCCGCCGGCCAGTGACCGTGAACCGACTGTAGCGAACTGTCAAAAAATCTACAAGAGCTCTCTCAGAGAATTTTTAGAACGACATCAAAGCCACGCAACCACCCCGGTGGCGCCGTCGGCGCGCGCCGCTCGCCATGGTCGGGAACAAGCCGGCCGATGCAGGTGCGGCGTGTTCGCAAGTCATGGATGCACCGGGATTCAGGCCCCGGCTTGCGTCTCACTTGACCTGACTGAAGGCCGGGCCCGGACGAGGTTGCAGCGCTCGCTGCCTGACCTCCCACGACGATTTGGGGCTCGGCGCGTCCCGCGGGGCAGTCGCCGCGCTGCGGTGACTGCGGGTCGAT
>CALRVU010000173.1:0-6587 GCA_943371685.1 Bordetella parapertussis
TGATGAACGAATACACCAGCCCGCAGGCCTTTGCCGGCCTGCATGCGCAGGGCCGGGCGGTGGCCATGCCTGGCCACAACATGGCGGTGGTCAGCCACATCATCCCCACCCACCCCGGCCTGCCCAGGCTGATCGCGGACGGGCCGTCCGCCCTGCAGGCCACCAATCTGGCGGCCAATTGCCAGCGCCACGGCATCCCGCTGTTCGGCACGCAAGACCGCCGCCAGGGCATTGAGCATGTGGTGGCACCCGAGCTGGGCATGATCCGCCCGGGCATGGTGGTGATCTGCGGCGACAGCCACACGACCACCTACGGCGCGCTGGGGGCGCTGGGCTTTGGCATCGGCACGTCCGAGGTTGAGCATGTGCTGGCCACCCAGACTCTGGTCTACCGGCTGGCGCAGGACATGCGCATCCGGGTGGACGGCCAGCTGCCCGCCGGCAGCACCGCCAAGGACCTGATCCTGATGATCATCGGCCGCATCGGCGCCCAGGGCGCGCGCGGCTTTGTGGTCGAGTTCTGCGGGCCGGCCATTGACGCCCTGTCGGTGGAAGCGCGCTTTACCCTGTGCAACATGGCGGTGGAGGCCGGCGCGCGCGGCGCGTTGATCGCCCCCGATGCCAAGGCCACCGACTATGTGCTGGCCCATGCCGCCGACATCCGCGGCCTGGCCCGCACGGCCGCCCTGCAGCACTGGCAAAACCTGCACAGCGATGCCGATGCCTGCTTCGAGGTGGAACACCAGTTTGACGCGAGCGACCTGGTGCCGCAGGTCAGCTGGGGCACCAGCCCGGACCAGGTGCTGCCCATCACCGGCCGGGTGCCGCAACCCGAGCAACTGCCTGACGGCCCGCAGCGGCGCAGCGCCGAACAAGCCTTGCGCTACACCCGGCTGGCACCCGGCGCGGCACTGGCCGGCACGCCGATCCAGCATGTGTTCATCGGCTCTTGCACCAATGGCCGGATCGAGGACCTGCGCGCGGCGGCCGCCGTGCTGCGCGGCCGGCAGGTGGCCGCCGGCGTGCGGGTGATGGTGGTGCCGGGCTCGGGCACGGTCAAGGCCCAGGCAGAGGCCGAAGGCCTGGCGGCGGTGTTCACCCAGGCCGGTGCCGAGTGGCGGCAGCCGGGCTGCTCGATGTGCCTGGCCATGAACGACGATGTGCTGGCCGACGGCGTGCGCTGCGCGTCCACCACCAACCGCAACTTCGAGGGCCGCCAGGGCCGCGGCGCTATCACCCACCTGATGAGCCCGGCCATGGCCGCTGCTGCCGCCGTCACCGGCTGCATCACCGATGTGCGCCAACTGGAACTGCACCATGACTGATCCCCAAAGCGTCACGCACCTCAGCGGCCGCGCGGCCGCCCTGCGCATCGACAACCTCGACACCGACCAGATCATGCCCAAGCAGTTTCTGCGCGGCATCGACAAGCAAGGCCTGGCCGCTGGGCTGCTGTACGACCTGCGCTTTGATGCGCAAGGCCAGCCCCGGCCCGAGTGCGTGCTCAACCAGCCAGCCCATGCCGGCGCCAGCGTGCTGCTGGGCGGGGCCAACTTTGGTTGCGGCTCCAGCCGCGAGCATGCGGTGTGGGGCTTGCAGCAGCACGGCATCCGCGCCGTCGTCGCGCCCAGCTTTGGCGAGATCTTCTACTCCAACGCCCTCAACAACGGCCTGCTGCTGGTGATGCTGCCCGAGGCCGAGGTGGCCGCGCTGATGGACGAAGCCGATGCCCACCCGGACTGCGAGATCCGCATCAACCTGCAAGACCTGAGGCTGCAGAGTCAGCGCATCAACACCGGCTTTGCCCTGTCACCGCGCCACCAGCGCATGCTGCTGGAGGGGCTGGACGTGATCGGCCTGTCGCTCACCCATCGGCCGCAGATCCAGGCCTTTGCCGCGCAGCACCTGCAGCAGCAACCCTGGCTGGCGCCGCCGCTGTTCCCCGGCTTTGCGCTGCATGACGTGGAGGTGAGCCCCGGCCTGCACATCCACGCCTGCGTGGGTGGCCAGGGCCCGGCCCTGCTGCTGCTGCACGGCCATCCGCAAACCCATGCCATCTGGCACCGGGTGGCACCGCAGCTGGCGCAGCATTTCACGCTGGTCATGGCCGATCTGCGCGGCTACGGCGGCTCGTCCAAGCCGCCGGGCGAGCCCGACCACGCCAACTACAGCAAGCGCCGCATGGCCACCGACATGCTGCAGCTGATGCAGGCCCTGGGCCATGCCCGTTTTGACGTGCTGGCCCATGACCGCGGCGCCCGCGTGGCCCACCGGCTGGCGCTGGACCACCCGCAGGCTGTGCGCCGCATGGTGCTGCTGGACATTGCGCCCACCCTGGCCATGTACGAGCAGACCACCGAGGCCTTTGCCCGCGCCTACTGGCACTGGTTCTTCCTGATCCAGCCCGCGCCCCTGCCCGAGCGGCTGATCGAAGCCGACCCCGCCGCCTATCTGCGTGACGTGATGGGCCGGCGCAGCGCCGGCCTCGCCCCGTTCGACCCGCGCGCCCTGGCCGCCTACGAGGCCGGCCTGCGCCAACCCGGCGCCGCCCACGGCCTGTGCGAGGACTACCGCGCCGCCGCCAGCATCGACCTGGTCCACGACCGGGCCGACCGCGCCGCCGGCCGCAAGCTGCAGACCCCGCTGCTGGCCCTGTGGGGCGCCGACGGCGTGGTGCAGCGCTGCTTTGACCCGCTTGCCGAATGGCAGCGCGTGGCCAGCGATGTGCGCGGTGGCGCCCTGCCCTGCGGGCATTACATTGCGGAGGAAGCGCCCGCGGCCCTGCTGGCCCAGGCCCTGCCCTTCTTCGCATCGCCAGGAAATTGAAAGCCCATGCTCACGCCACCGCAGACATCACAGCACCCCCGCCGCCGCACGACGCTGGCCTGGCTGGCCAGCCTCCCTGCCCTCTCGGGCCCGGCCTGGGCCGCCACACCGCCGGCCGATGCCAAGGAAGCCATGCGCGCCCAAGGCCAGGCCATCGTCGGCCAGGTGCTGGAGCAACTGCGCCTGGCCAACCGCGCCGCCAAGGCCGTGCCCCAGGTCATCGTGCGCAACGAGCCCTTCCTGATCGGCATCGAGCTCAAGGACCTGTCCAAACCCGAGCTGATCGTGCCGCTGTGGGCTGAAGCCGCCCCGCCACTGCAAGGCCTGATCAGCCAGCTCGTCCAACTGGCCGGCAGCACCGTGGCGCCGCAGACTTTCTTTGAAGACACCTTCAACTGGGCCTTGGTGGCCCACGAGATGGGCCACTACTTTGTCTACGACCAAGTGCCCGCCGCCCAGCGCATGAACGACTATGTGCAAGAGGCCGAGGCCAATCGCTTCATGGTCGCCTTCTGGAACACCCAGCCCCGCGCCCGCGAGCAGCTCGACCGCTGCGGCGAGGTCTGGCAGGCCCTGGCCACCCGCATGCCCAGCCCCGTGCCCGCCGGCACCACCCCCGAAGCCCACTTCATCAAGAACTACCAGGCCCTGAGCGAAGACCCCATGGCCTATGGCTGGTACCAGTTCAAGTGGATGGCCGACGCCTGGCGCGAGCGCGACGCGCTGACGTTTGCCGGCGAGCTGCAGCGGGTGCTGGGGCGGGGGAACGTGGGCTGAAAGCCCCACGCTTCAGTGCGGCTGGGTGAGCAGGCAACGCACCCATTTGCGCTCGGCCACTTCCAGGCCGTAGTCGGCCAGAAACTGCCCGGCGCGTGCGCTGAAGTCGTCAAACTCCAGGCCGTGCAGGTGGCCGATGGTGCTCAGCGGGCTGGACCAGTTGCAGTGTGCGTTGAGCGTGAAGCCGTCTTCGGGGCCGGCGCCATCGGGCAGCAGGCGCACGGCATAGCGCTCGGCCTGCAGGGGCTGGTCGGCACCGGTCAGCACCTGGATGCCACCTTCACTCATGTTGAGCACCACGCCGGCCAGGCCTTGGGGCGGTGGCGGAGCGCTGTTCACCCACAGGGGCAACTGTTCACCGGGCTCGGGCGCCAGGTTGAACTCCACGCGCGGGAACTTGCGTTGGTCGAGGTCGTCGTCGGTCATGGCGGGCCTTTGCGAAAACCGGTGAACAGGCCTCAATGATGGGGCATGCCGTGCATTTTTCACATGACAAATCGCAGGCACTGTGGCTCCGGCTAAACCCTGTTTCGGCGTGCGGCAGTTCTGGCAACATGTGGTTACAGATAAGAAACAAGTCGAGGGGTCGCGGTGAGCAATGGTCGAATGGCTTGGGGGCTGGTGACAGCCTGCGCGTTTGCCTTGCTGCAATTGGCCTTGCTGCTGGCGCTGCCCAAGGCCGATGCCAAGTGGGTGGCCCACGCTGCCATGGTGCTGGCGCCGCTGGGTGCCACACTGGCCGCCGCCTGGCGCGGTCAACACGCCACCGGACCGGCCTGTGCGAGCTGGCGGCTGCTGGCGCTGAGCCTGGGCTTGTGGGCCCTGGGCGCACTGGGCAACCTGTGGCACGAGTGCATCCAGGGCCGGCAAGACGGCATCTACCGCGAGGCCATGCTCTGCTTTCACCTGGCGGCCGTGCCACTGGCCTATCTGCTGGCCAGCGAATGGGACACCAGCGGCCGACGTTGGCTGCGGCTGATCGACGGTCTGATGGCTGCTGCCTTGGGTTATGCCTATTTCCTGGTGACCTGGGCGGTCCTGACCGGAACCGTCACGACCGAGGCAGACGGCGTGGTGGCCATGCTCTGGCTGGTCGACGGACAGAACCTGTTCGTGGCGGCCGGTGCCGCCGTGCGCTGGCATGCCGCACGGGATGCTGCCGAACGCAGCGTGTTCGCCGCGCTGGCTGCGCATTCAGGCCTGTATCTGCTTCTGACTGCGGTCAACAACCACCTTCTGTCCGGCATGCCCGAGGTATGGCTGGAGGTGGGGAGCTTCATCACCTTGTCGTTCGGGCTGCTGGTGGCCATGGCCTGGCGGCCGGGCCCGCCAGCCACGCCGCGCCACCCCGCGCCGGCGCTGGTCAGCATGGTGCGCAGCGCCAGCCCCCTGATGGTGGCGGGCACCTTGCTGCTGGTGTCGCTGTTCCTGATCGCCATCGACTACCGGGCGGGTGCTGCGGGCGTGGTGTTCAGCGTGATGGGCTATGCCCTGCGCAATGTGCTGGCACAGATGAGCTTCATCGCCCAGGGCGAGGTCAACCTGCGGGAGCGCCGTGAGCTGGAGTCGCTGGCCTGGACCGACGCGCTGACGGGCGTGGCCAACCGGCGCTTTCTGGAGCATGCCCTGCGCGGCGCCTGGTGGCGCGAGCAGCGCGGCAACCATGCCGTGGCGGCGCTGATGATCGACATCGACCACTTCAAGGCGCTGAACGACCGCTACGGCCATGAGGCCGGCGATCAGTGCCTGCGCGAGGTGGCCTCAGCCCTGCAAAAGGCCCTGGTGCGGCCCGGTGACATGCTGGCCCGCTACGGCGGCGAAGAGTTCGTGGCCCTGCTGCAGGAAACCGATGTCGAGGGTGCCCAAGTGGTGGCCGAGCGCATGCGGGCCGCCGTGGAGCACCTGGGCATGCACCATCCGGGCAGCGCCAGCGGCGTGGTCACGGTGAGCATCGGCATGGCGAGCGCACCGCTGCGGGACGAACAAAGCTCGCTGGCATTGATCCGCATGGCAGACAAGGCCTTGTACGTTGCCAAATGCGCCGGGCGCAATCGGGTCGCCAGCGCAGAAGAGCCCCACGCCACGGAAGCTGGCTGAATCTCGACACGGCCTGGCCGTGAAAAGAAGCCGCAAAACAGCGCTTAACTGACGACTGCGCTGGCCGATAGGCGGGGAATGCGCACTTCCAGCCTGCCCAGCATCGCGTCCTCCGGTCTTGCCGCCAATCAGGCGCGGCTGGAGGTGGCGGCGCACAACCTGGCCAATGCCAGCACCGCCAACTTCAAACGCCAGGAACTGGCGCAAGAGGCCCGCGCCGAGGGTGGCGTGGTGGCCCATCTGCGCCAGGCAGACGCGCAGGAGGCCCAGCAGCGCGCCGCCGAGGCCCGTGCCGCTGAGTCGCGGGTGAACGAAACGAACGAAACCCGCGTGGCCCAGGACATGGTGGACCAGCGGGTTGCGATGCAGCACTTTCAGGCGAACCTGCAAGCGATGCAGAGGGGTCAAGCAGCGATCGGGACGCTGCTCGACCTCACGGCCTGATCAATTGCGCACGAAGACGACCGCCGTGCGGGCCGGCACGCTGAACTGGCCGGTGGCCTTGTCGAAGCTGGCTTGCGCGGCGCGCTGGTCGGCGGCACCGGCTGCGGCGTGCACGGGGTGCAGCTTCAGCGGCTTGCCTTGCAGGGCCGGCACGGCCAGGGTCTTGTCGGCCTTGTCGATGTTGACCACGTAGACCAGTTCCTTGAACTTGGCACCGGCATAGCCTTCACCGTTGAGCTGACCCACCAGCATCGTCGGCTCCTGGCTGGAACCGGTGTTGTGGAAGACCAGGCGCGACTTGATGTCGTCGGCCGTGCGCAGGCGCAGCAGGGTGCTGCTCTTGCGGATCTTCAGCAGGTCCAGGAAGGCCCGACGGCTCCAGTCGATTTCCACGGCACCGGGCTTGATGTCGGCGTTGGCCAGCAGCGGCCGCACCAGATCCC
>CALRVU010000174.1:0-6576 GCA_943371685.1 Bordetella parapertussis
GGCGTGGTCGCTGAAGGGCAGGGCCTCGGCGCCCGGCATGCTGGACAGGCTGAGCCGCGACACATGCATGTCGGGCTGACCCTGGGCGTCGTGGTGGGTCAGGTCGCGCAGCGCGGGCTCGAGCTTGAGGATGCGCTGGAACTCGTCGCGGCGGTCATCGGCGTCCAGCCAGCCCGGAACCTCCCAGGGCAGGCTGGCGGTAGCCCGCACATGGCCGCTGATCGAGCCCAGCGACGCGCGGATCGAGCCGCTGACCTCGCGCGCCAGCAACGACTGGTTGAGGGTGATGGCGCGGATGGCCTCGCGGTAGGAGAACACCACCTCGGTGATGCCGAACAGCAGCAGGCACAACAGCACCAGCAGGGCATAAGTGGCCGCCTGCTTGCGCCACAGCCGCATGCGCCACAGCGGCTGGGTGGCCTTGGCGTTGGCGGCATGTGGGGACGGGGCCGAGCTTGGCTCGGGCGGCAAGGCGGGCGGCATGGGCTCAGCGCAGCAGGTGGTCGGCTGCACGCAGCGCGCTCTTGGACGGCGGCACGGGCAGCTGCCGCGCCACCCGCAGGTTCAGCGTCAGCTCCAGCCCCTCGGGCCGCTGCACCGGGATCTGCCCCGGCGGCGTGCCGGCCAGGATGCGCCGCGCCTGCTCGATGCCGCGGGGCGGCGCATCCAGCGGCTCGGCCCGCGGCAGCAAGGCCATCAGGCCGCCGGCTTGCAGCATGGCGCGGTGGGCGTAGATGGCGGGGACCTGTCGTGTGTTCAGGTAGGACACCAGGGTCTGACGATCTTCGTAGAACAAGCCTCGATTGGGCACGACCACGCCAGTATTGGGGGTGAGCAAGGGTGACAGACGCGGCAGATCGTCGATGCTGCAGAGCTGGAAGTAGCGCAATTGCAGGCGCCGAGTCCTTGCAAAGCGAGCAAGGCTGGCCTGGTCCAGGTAGGGATCCCTGGTCGCAACGTTCGGGCCGGCGACTTTCGGGCCGCTCTCGCACGGCACTTGAGCGTGCGGAATGATCTGGTTGCAATCGACCTGACTCGATTCTTCAGGCGTACCGTCGACTAGCATGATTGCACCGGTCATCGCAGGGTAAGCCTGCTTCAATGCCTCCAACATTTTGGGCTCACCGGGCAAGTTGCTGGTGTAGCCGGTGGCGCCGCCACCTGGCGTGCGCAAGCTCTCGATCAGGCATTCGCCGAGCGGGTTGGCTGCCGTTCGGAAAAGCAGCGGTACGCCGACTGCTTCTCGTCGCGCCAGATCGGCGCTCGAGCCGGTTGTTGCTACGATGAGCTGCCACTTTCGCTTGGCCAGTGCAGTCTGTACTGCAGAACGCATTGCAAGCTCCGACTGATCCGAGTTGATCTCCACTCGTTCGACTTGGATCTCCGCGGTGCTTGCACCAAACTGCCTCAGCTCTCGCGTCAGACCTTGCATGACCTTTCGGTCTTGCTCCTCGGAAAGAATGCTTAGCACCAGCACCGATACGGGCTTGGCTAGCAGGGAGAGTGACGTGGCTGCGCAGGAAAGTCCCAAGACGAGGTAACAGACACTGCGCAAGAAGCTCATGGCCGCTCAGTTCGGATTGCGGATTGCGTAGAGCGTGTTGTCGAGGAAGAGGGTGCCGAGCGCGCCGTTCATCCAGGTCGACAACTCGTCTGAGTCAGCGAACATCAACACGACGGTCTGCACCGGGCTGGCTGTGGGTGTGAGCATATTCAGTCGACCGGCCCAGCGGGGAAGCGGGCCTCCGATGATCGGTGGGCAGTCCTTGCACTTGCGTTCGGGCAATGGGCCGACCCATTCGCGCCACCGGTGCACCACCAGGGCCACATTCCCGCCTGCTGCAGGGGCGGTGTAGCCCGACACCAGGCTCGTTTCCAGAATCGCTTGTGCTTCAGCGCTGGTGACCCAGGCATTGGCGGCATCCTGGTCGTCGTAGCGCACCCATTGCAGCGACGCTGGCGGCAGGATCAAGCCCGGGGCCACCAGCGACTCGATGGTGCCGCTCCAGGCGGCAGACTCGCTGCTCTTCTGATCCAGCAAAACACCGCCGCCGAGTGGCGTGTTTTTGTCAATCAGCGCGCCTCTGAATCGCAAAACTCCCAGATAAAACATTCTTCTCGCTCCCGGCATGATGTGTGGTCACAAATGGTTTCAATGCGGCGCGATTGTTGGGTTCGCACCGGGGCTTGTCCATCCCGCATCGGGCGGATGCGGCGTGGGAGGCGAGTCGCACGCCTGACTTGTGAAATCCACTCAGGCGGCCGGCGGTGCGTATCGCTGGGCGGGGCGCGCGGCGCGTTCGTACAGCGGCAGCACGCGGGGCAGGGTTTTCTGGATGTCGGTGATGCGGGTGGGCCCGGCCGGGTGGGTGGAGACGAACTCGGGCGGTGCGCCTTCGCTGGCCTTCATCATCTTCTGCCACAGCGTGACGCCAGCGCCGGGGTCGTAGCCGGCGCGAGCGGCCAGCTCCAGGCCGACCAGGTCGGCTTCGGATTCATCTTCGCGGCTGAACTTGAGCGTCAACAGCTGCGAGCCCATGTTCAGCGCCGCATCGCCCAGGTTGCCCAGACCCAGCAGCGAGCTGAGCAGGCCGGCGCCCATGCGGGTGGCGGCCGTCTTGCCCATGCGTTCGCGGGCATGTTCGCGCAGGGCATGGGCCATTTCGTGGCCCATGATCATGGCCACTTCGTCGTCGCTCAGCTGCAGGCGCTTGAGGATGCCGAAATAGAAGGCGATCTTGCCGCCGGGCATGCAGAAGGCGTTCAGCTCATTGGAGCCGAACAGGTTGACCTCCCAGCGCCATTGGGCTGAGGCGCGGTTCCAGGGTGTCGTGTGCGGAATCAGCAGCTTGGCGATGGCTCGCAGGCGCAGCACCTGCGGGTGGTTGTCCGGCGCCAGGGCGCGCTTGTTGGCGGCCTCGCGCTTCATCTGCGTGTACTGCTGGTTGGCGGCGTCTTCCACCTGCTCGGCCGACACCAGCTGGGTGAACTTGGATTCGCGGCCGACCTGGTCTCGCACGCCCTCTTGCGCCCACAGGGCGGTGGGCAGCAGGCCGGTGGCAGTGCCCACCATCCCGGCCGCACCCAGCCGGCCCAGGCGGCGCCGGCTGTGCAGCGGGCAATGGCAGCCCATGCGATGGGCCAGCGGGGGCAGGGTCAGCTCGGCCGAGGTGTCAAAGTCGTTCATGGCGATGGTCCAAGAGGCGCGCGAGGGTGAGTGCAGTGGCTTCAGTCGTCCAGCCCGGCCGCAGCCGGGTCGGGCGTCAAGGCCTCGATGCTCGCACGCAAGCGCCACAACAGCAGCAATGCGGGAAATGCCAGCACGGTGGACAGCACAAAGAAGGACGGCCAGCCGATGGACTCGGCCAGCACGCCGGCCAGCGGCCCGACCCAGACCCGGCCGACCGAGGCAAAGGCGCTGAGCAACGCAAACTGGGTCGCGGTAAAGCGCTGGCTGGTCAGGCTCATCAGGAAGGCCACGAAGGCGGCCGTGCCCATGCCGCCTGACAGGTTCTCGAAGGCGATGACCATCAGCAGGCCGCCGTCCACCGGCGTGGCCTGGGCCAGTTTGACGAAGCCCCAGTCAAAGGCCGGGATCAGCAGGCCGGCCATGGCGCCCTTGCCGTGGACGGCCAGCCACCAGAAACCCAGGTTGCTGAGCATCTGCAGCACGCCGAACAGCAGCAGTGCCCGCCACAGGCCCAGCCGCAACATGGCCGCGCCGCCCAGCAGCGCGCCCAGGATCGTCAGCCACAGGCCGATCACCTTGTTGACCACGCCGACCTCGGCCGATGCAAAGGCCATGCTCTTGAGCAGGAAGGGCGTCATCAGCGAGCCGGCAAAGGCGTCGCCCAGCTTGTAGAGCACGATGAACAGCAGAAAGGCCACCGCGCCGGGCTGGCTGAAGTAGTTGTTCAGGCCGTCCAGCAGGGTTTCGAACCGGGCCCGCCGCGCCGCCCAGGCCGCCAGCGGCAGGGTGGTGCCCAGGCCGATCAGCAGCGCCACCAGGTCAATCCAGCGCTGCTGCAAGGGCGCGGCCAGGCTGGTCTGGCTGAACAAAGGGTTGAGCACCGCATGGGCCAGCGGACCCCAGAGCTTGTCGGTGAGTAGGTAGCCGGCCACGGCGGCGGCGCTGACGGCCAGAAAGCCGGTGATGTCGTTGCGGGCCAGGCTGCACGGTGCGCTGGCGTTCTTCAGGCGCGGCAGCAGGGTGGCGCTGAGCAGGCCGGCAGCCAGCATCAGGCCGGCCATCAGGCGGTACACCGCCGGCCAGTCCCAGCCATTGCCCTGGGCAGGGTCGGTCCAGATCAGGGCCACGCCGCCCGACAGGATCATCGCCAGCCGGTAGCCCATGACATTGAGCGAGGAGCCCAGGCCGCGTTCGCGGGCCGGCAGCAGGTCGGTGCGGTAGGCATCGATGGCCACGTCTTGCGATGCCGATACGAAGGCCACCGCCACCGCCAGCAGGGCAAACAATTGCAATGACTCGCGCGGCGGCGTTGCCGCCAGCAGCAGCAGGGCGCCCGCCAGCGCCCATTGCGTCAGCACCAGCCAGCCGCGCCGCCGGCCCAGCAGGGGCAGGTCGAAGCGGTCCATCAGCGGCGCCCACAGGAACTTGAAGGTGTAGGGCAGGCCGACCAGGCTGAGAAAGCCGATGGTGGCCACGTCCACCCCTTCCAGGCTCAGCCAGGCTTGCAAGGCCTGGCCGGTGAGGGCCAGTGGCAAGCCCGAGGCAAAGCCCAGAAACACCACCACCAGCATGCGGTGGGCTGCATGGAGCCGTTGCCAGACCGGGGCAGGGGCCGCAATCGTGGCCGGCGGTGTGGCGCTGGCGCCGGTCAGAGGGGGCTTGGACATGCACAGATTCTAGAAGTGACACTGGAAGAGTCTTCTGCAAGTGCCCCAAAGTGTGATGGAATCTGACGGGTCGCGAAAATCGCGGCGGCTGTGTTCTGAAGGGATCGTCGTGGGGTTGCTGGCGGAAGTTCCTGCCTGGTATTGGCAAGTGCTCGGCGCAATTTGCGGCCTGGCCTTGGGTCTGTACCTGGGTGGCGGGCGCAAGCGCAAGGCGGGCAAGGGCTCGCGCGCGGCGCAACAGTCCTCTGGAAGGGCCAGTCGGCTGGCGGTTCCGGCGGACCTGCGCATGGCCCCCGACAGCCGTTTCAGCGAGCCCCGCCGGGCCGAGCCGCGGATGGCTGAGCCCAAACCCGTGGAGCCCAAACCCGTCGAGGTGCGTGTGCCGCCCCCCCGACCGGCCGAGCCGCCGGCTGACGCGAACCACCAGCGCGCCTTCGAGTTGTTGCGCGACAACAACCTTGACCTGAGTGCCAAGCTGCGTGCCGCCACCGATCTGCATGCCCGAGAGCTGCTGGAACGCAGCCAGCAACAGCAGCTGGACCAGCAGCGCTATGAGCGCCAATTGGAAGAGCTGCGCCAGAACCACGCCACCGAGTTGTCGCAGCTGATGACGGCCATGGTGGACCAGGTGGATGCGATGCAGCGCGACCATGCGCAGCAGATTCAGGGCATGGAGCAGGAAATGGAGCGCTTGCGCCGCGCCAGCCAGGCGGCGGCCGACGGCCCGGACGCCCTGACTCGCCCCGTCAACATCACCGTGGGTGGTGACATGCGGCCGCCCGCCGATGCGGCCGCCTCCAGGATGCGCAAGCCGTGAACGATTGGTTGACTCCCGTGACATGGGCCTGGTTGGCCGCTGGTTTGGCCGTCGGGGCGGCCATCGGTGCCTGGTTTGCGCCCAAATGGCGCTGGCGCCGTGGCGGCCCGCGCGATGCGGCTGAGCGCAACGAGGCGCAACTGCGCCGCGAGCTGGAGTCGGTGCGTGAGGATTTGCTGGCCTTGCGCACCCGCTTGGCCGAGAGCGTGTTGCGCCATGCCCAGCAGGTCAATCAGCTCAAGGCATTGCATGCCGCGGCCGAGGCCGAGGCCGAGAAGGAACTGCGCAATGCGCAGATCAAGCTGATGCGGATCGTGGATGTGGTCGAGCGTGGGCAGGAGATCTCGCCCACGGCGTTCCGGGTGACGCAGTTCGACGAACCTGCGGTTTGAGCCAAAGAAAACAGGGCCTCGCAGGCCCTGTTTTTTTGGCGTTGCATCAGGCGCTGAAGGCGCGTTCGGCGATTTTCCGCAGCCGGCTCAGCCAAGGGGCTGAGCGCGGAGCCAGCGCCTTGGCGCTGGGCCGCGGCGCACTGGCACGTTCGAGCAGACGCAAGGGCGGCCGGTCGGACTCGCCTGGCAGCAGATCCAGCGTGGCCGGATGGAATGAGGTGCGCGGCATTGGTAGATACCCCTAGTGTTGGGCGAAGTCTGCACTGTATTTGTTCGCGCCCTCGCAAACAAGCTGACCTTCCGCATTCGAACTTTGCAAATTTGCAGACTCGTGCCAGACTGCGGCCCATGGCGGGCATGGACTGGAGCGATTTGCGCTACGCGCTGGCGATCGGCGTGGGGGGCTCGCTGGGCGCGGCGGCGCGGCAGCTGGGGGTCAACCACACCACGGTGCTGCGGCGGCTGGACGCGCTGGAGGCCCGGCTCGGTGCGCGCTTGTTTGAACGCCTG
>CALRVU010000175.1:0-6563 GCA_943371685.1 Bordetella parapertussis
GAGAAGCCTACCGTCACCACCAAGTGATGAGCATGCCGCTCTGGAGCATGGCCGCCAAGGCCAGCCAAGCCCAGCAAGCCCAGGCTTGGCAAGAGATCGTGACACTCGAGGACCATCTCGTCGACGGCGGCTTCGGCTCGTGGCTGCTCGAGGCCCTGCCTGCGGGCAGCGGCCTTCGGGATCGGCTTCGCTCCATGGCACTGAGTCCCGAAGTCTGCGGCACCGTGGGATCGCAAGCCATGTTGAACCTGCTGGGCGGCTTGTCCCCTCCTGCGGCCTGATTCTCGGGCGAAGTCCCTTCGATGCGCCCTCATGGAAAAAGACTGGCCCAGTGGCTCGGGCTTGACTTTCACATCCTCAGCACGCTGCTGTATCGCTCCTGGGCCATCGTCTCGGGCGGGGTGATGCTGCTGTTCATGCCGCACTGGTTCAGTGCGGTGGAACAGGGCTATTACTACACCTTTGCCAGCCTGCTCGGACTCCAGATCTTTTTCGAGCTCGGCCTGAACTACGTGGTGATGCAACAAGTCAGCCACGAGTATGCCCGGGTGAACTTGACGGCCGAGGGCATTCTGCAGGGCGACGCCTTGCACCTGGATCGGTTGGCCGATCTGGACGCCATGCTGCGCCGCTGGTATCGGCGTGCCGCCCTGGGCTTCTGGCTCGTGGTCGGTTCGGTCGGAATCGCCTTTTTCAATCAACGCCCCGAGTTGACCTGGCACCACTGGCTGCCAGTCTGGTTGGTGCTGGTGACCATCGTCTCAGCCAATCTCTATTTCAGCCCGATGCTGGCCATGCTGGAAGGTTGCGGGATGGTGGGTCAGATCGCCAAGATGCGGCTCAAGCAGGCGGTCATCGGAAGCCTGATCGTTTGGACCCTGCTGAGCTTCGGGGCCAACATCTACGCCGTTCCCGTTCAGCCGACCATCGGACTGATCCTCACCATCCTGTGGCTTCGCCAGCATGGCGGGATCCTTCACCAACTCCGGGATCGCGCCACCCGCCCCTTGGTGCACCGGCTGAAGTGGCGCACTGACATCTTTCCTTTCCAGTGGCGCATCGCGCTCAGCTGGATCAGCGGCTATTTCATCTTCCAGCTGTTCTCTCCGATGCTGTTCGCCTTTCAGGGCTCAATCGAAGCAGGTCGCGTCGGCATGGGGCTCGCCTTGTTCAATGCGCTGAGCACGGTCGGCATGAGTTGGGTCAATGCCAAGGTGCCCCAGTTCGGCGCGCACATCGCGCGAGGAGAGCGCGCCGAGTTGAATCGGTTGTTCGTCAAGATCACCCAGCGGTCCCTGATGTTCATCACACTGGGTGCCGTCGGCATCCTGTCCGGGGCCCTGCTCACTCAGCACATGCAATGGGCCATCGCGACTCGGCTCCCCGATCTCGGCGTGCTGGCTTGCCTGGCGGTCGTGACCGTGGCCAATACCCTGGTTTTTGCAGCAGCCGGCTACATGCGTGCACACCGCGAAGAACCGATGCTGGTGCCCTCTGTCACCGTCGGCTTGCTCAATCTCATGGCCGTGTACCTCGGCGCCCAACACAGCAGTTGGCTTCCAATGGCGCTCTACGCCGCATTGACACTGATGGTCTCGCTGCCTTGGACAATGCGTCTGTTCCTGCCCTTTTTCAACAAAACACAATGACCCAACGGCTCCTTCTGACTCTGGCCGTCCCGACCTACAACCGAGCCGACCATCTCGAACAACTGCTGAATTGCCTGCAGGAGGAACTCATCGGTCTGTCCGACCAGGTCGAGGTCATCATCGGCGACAACTGCTCGACCGATCGCACACCGCAGGTCACGGCCGGTTTCGCTGCAGCCTATCCCAATGCCACGGTCATCCGCCAGCTCGAGAACATCGGCCCGGAGCGCAACTTTTGCGTCGCGCTGGAGGCCGCACGGGGCGATCACTTCTGGATCGTCGGCGATGACGATCTCCCCAAGAAGGGCACGATCCGTCAGATCGTTTCCATCCTGGTCAACCAGAATCCAGATCTGCTGTTTCTGCAAAGTGAATGGGTTGATCGGATCGAGAGCTCAGAACAAGGTCAGCGCCTTGCTCCGCTGCTTGCAAAGCCGCTGACCGCCCTGGCGATGGCGCAGCAACTTCATGTCTGGTTCACATTCATCTCTTCGGTCATCATCCGGCGCCAGGTCTTTCTGACCCACAGCAGCATGGAAGATGCCAGAAGGCAGGTGGGGACCAGCCTCGTCCAACTCAGCTGGGTCTATACCGTGCTGGCGCATGGTCAGAACTTTGCCCTGATCGATCAGCCTTGCGTACTGGCCACCTCGGCCAATACAGGGGGCTACAAAGTTCTCACCACCTTCGGCGCCCAGTTCCCACGCTTGACGAAGCGGTTGCTGGCCGGGCGACCCGAGCTTGCCAACAGCATCGTACGGCGCTGCAGCATGTTGTTCCTGCCTGGCTTGATCTGGCATGTCCGCTTTGGATTTGTCGGCACCTTCATCAATGAGAATCCCTGGGGGGAGATCCAGGCGGTGCTGGGCAAGCATCCTGAATACTGGCTGATCCTCTGGCCTTTGGGCCGGCTGCCGCGTTGGCCCGCCCGCCAGTTCTTGCGGCTGGCCCGCCTGCTGGCCATGGTGATCAAGCGCGCCGACCGGTTGCTGCCCGCAACCCGCCCTTGAACCGACCTGCAACCATCAGCAGCACCTCAACGCATGCGACTGCTCCGTGTCCTTCTGAAACTTCCCACCTGGTTGGCCAACCAACTGGTCTCAAGGGGCTGGGCGCTGGTATTGCGAGCGCCCGGGATTCGCATCCATCATTCAAGCCGGATCGTGGGGCAGTCTGCCATGCGGGTCGGCAAGGGGTTCCAAGCGGGTCCGGGGCTCTGGCTGCACGCCTTCCCCAGCTATGGCACCCAGATATTCCAACCCCGCTTGGTGCTGGGCGAGCGCGTTTGCTGCAGCGATCAGGTCCATATCGCCTGCGCTGACAGCGTCACGCTGGGGGATGATGTCCTGATCGGCAGCAAGGTGCACATCACTGACCACAACCATGGCCAGTACTCGGGGCCCGGCCCGCACAGTTCTCCCGATCAAGCCCCCGGCTTGCGCACTTTGAGCGTCGCGCCCGTCGTGATCGAGAGCCGGGTTTTCCTGGCTGATGGTGTCATCGTCCTGCCCGGAGTGCGCATCGGCTCAGGCACCATCGTAGGCGCCAATGCTGTGGTGACGACCGACCTGCCGGCCGATTGTCTGTGCGTCGGCGCGCCCGCTCGCGCCATCAAACGCTTTGACCGCGCGAGCAGCCGCTGGCTGCCCCTCTGAAGTTTTCACCGATGACCGACACTGACTCCCCTTCGCTCCCGCGACCCTGTTTCTTCACCAGCATCTCCAGCAACTACTTGGCCAAAGCGTTGACGCTGGCCGAATCGGTGGTGGCCATCTATCCGGACGCAGAGTTCGTGATTGCCATCCTGAACCACAGCTTGCTGACCCCTGCGCATTTGGACGAACTGGCAAAGATCCAGGCCAGATTCTCCAAGCAGGGTCAGCAGCTGAGCTTTGTGGATCCACTCAGCCTTTACGAACCCGGGCAAGCGCGCTGCTTTGCCTATCGCTACAACGTCATCGAAGCCTGCACTGCCGTCAAGCCAGCGGTGGCGCTTGAACTGCTGAAGCGACACGAATGCGTCACCTACATGGATCCCGACACGTTTCTCTATGCGCCGTTTCCGGCCGATGCGCGCATGGGTGAAGACTGGGATCTGCAGGTCACACCACACAGCCTTGCACCGCCCAGCCAGCAGGGGCTGCTCTCCGAGCGATATTTCATGTCTTACGGCATCTACAACCTGGGCTATCTGGGCATGCGCCGCAGCGCCACCACGCTGGCGTTCTTGACGTGGTGGAAGCGCTTCTGCATTGATTTCAGCGTCTCGAAATCTCACCTGGGCTTGTTCGTCGATCAGAAACCGATCGACCTGCTGACTTGCTTCGTCGATCGCGTCAGCGTGATCCGCCACCCGGGCTGGAACGTTGGCTGGTGGAACCTCTTTTGCGATCAGCGTGAGGTTTCGGCTGACGGCTGCAGCGTGCGCTTTGAAAACCAGCAAGCGCCACTGATCTTCTTTCACTTCAGCAACCTGGACAGCCCCAGTCACGGCGCCGAGCGCGCTGTGGCCGGGCCGCTCAAGAGCATGTTGAAGAACTCACCCATCGACATCAGACTGGCCTCACACGCCGGGATCGCACAGTTGTTCAAGGGCTACGAGCAAGCCATGCAGCCCTGGAAAAGCTCGACGCTGCTCCAAGCAGCATCGTTCAACACCACTCTGGCAGGTCAACCGATTTCCGGCCGGGGGCGAGCGCTCCTCGGTGAAGCGATGCGTCTGGGGCTGGCCTTGCAGGCAGACCCCTTCAGCCTCTCACCCCGGGCGCTGGCCTACCACTGCCTGCGCCACATCGTCAGCCAGTTGCACCGGCAGGATCTGAAGCAAGCTTGGCGCTACGTGATGCTGGGCGCCAAATCGGCCTTGACGCCGACTCTGCTCCGCAGAGACAGCTGATGCGAGGATCCTGAGCGGCGCTGCCTGACCCAGGTTTGTGCCTCTCAACGCCGATCAGCCAGTGCCTGCGCAACATAACGCCCGAAATAGCGGGCGCTGCGCAGGAGCGAGTGGCCTTCAACATCCCGATACAGCCGCCACTGAAAATAGGCCGCCTTGAGCTTGTTGTTCGTCATCGAGGCTTCATGAACGCGGTAGCGTGCCAAGACCTCAGGCAGGCCGATCAGCGCCAAACCCTGTTGCTCGGCCAGGCGAATCAACAAGGCCCACAAGCCATAGTCCTGACGCATGCGGATCGCGGGCATGAACTGCTTGCCCAGCAACACTGTGTCGTAGACCACCGTGAGGCAACCGATCACATTGCGCTTGGACATGTGATCTTCATAACTGGTGCGCGCACTGGCAGGCTGCTCACGCAAGACAGCGCCGGCGCTGTCCACCACTTGATAGGCCGCCCAGCACATCGCGGCGCCGTGCGCCTGCAGGGCCTGCAGTTGAGCACTCAGCTTCCCGGGCAGCCACGCATCATCGCAATCCAGGAACGCAATGTAGCGACCCCGCGCCGCCGCAATGGCAGCGTTGCGCGCATGGGCCGCCCCCGGGGTGGCGCAAAGCATCGGTACGATCCGGGAATCCTGCTGCGCCAGCGCCCGCACGACAGCCATCGAGCCGTCACTGGAGTTGTTGTCCACCACCCGCAATTCCCAATCGGTGAAGGTCTGCGCTTGAACTGAACGGATGGCTTCGGCCACATAGCGCTCGCCGTTGTAGCAAGGCATGACCACCGTGACCAGCGGGACCTCGCCTGCCTCGGCAACGCCCAGCCCTTGGCTGCGTTCCGCCTGCTCAAGGTCCTGCGCCGCAGAACGCCCACCAGAAGATGCAGGCAAGGTCACCGGCTGGATCTGAGACGCGGCGCCAAAGCCGGCATGGACCAAGATCCGCGACCACTCGAGCGCATGCTGCGCGGCGTTGAGTTTGTCGGCCACTTCGCTCGCGTGCGCATCCAGGTAGCGCAGGCAGCGGTCGACAGAGACCACATCCGCACGCTCCAAGATCAAACCCTCCAATCCGTTCTTGCGCAAGAACGCACCCAGATCACCCACATCAGTGGCCAGAAAGACGCAGCCGGCATGCAAAAGCGTGAACAGCGCGCCAGATTGTGATGCGCTGAGGTAAGGCAGCAGAAACACCACCGGCCTGGACAACAACTGCGTCAACTCATCGGCACTGAGATAGCGATCCTCGACCAGTGCACCGCGTCTGCGAAGGCCATCACGCACAGACCCCAGGCTTGCATCCCACAGCCCATGTACCTCCACGTCGCGGCCGGCCTCAGCCAGCGCCTGCATCAGCTCGATGCCCTTGTAGGGCTTGACCGTGCTCCAGTAGACCAAGGCCTGTGGTTTGCTCAATGGCCGGTAGGGAACAGGCGCTGTCCCGGGTCGCACCGACATCACGCCATGCTGCAAGACCTGGCCCTTGGCGCGGAAGCTCGAGCCATAGCGCCGATAGAACGCCTCAGCCGTGAACTCACTCGGAAAGTACAGGCGCTGGGCCAAGCGAGCCATCCATCGCGTCGGCGCATGCTGCTCACCCGCAAAACCATGCGGCACCGGGTTGTGCACCGTGTAATGCAACTGCTTGCGCAGACACCAGAACAACGGCAACTCCACCAACCAGCGGGTGCAGAACTGCAGATTGATCACATCAAACTGCCGGCGTTGACTCAGCAACGCCCACAGCAATCGCAGATAGCCCAGCCCGGCGCGAAGCCTGGAAGCCACCGAGCTCGACACTGGAAACTCCTGCACCCGGACGCCCGGAAGTCCAGCCATGGCCACCAGGAATTCACCGTTGTACCGGGTGCTGGAGCCAAAGTAGCTGACTGCATGGCCCAATTGCTGCAAACCAGCCACCAGATGAAAGTCATACGGCAGAACGAAGGAGCCGATGTCGACCACCGCGATGCGAGCAAGCGGGTCCGACACGCGGGTTGACCGGGCAGCAGGTTTCAC
>CALRVU010000176.1:0-6545 GCA_943371685.1 Bordetella parapertussis
AGTGGCCCGAGACCGCGTGGCAGGCCACACATTGGGCCTTGCCGAAGAAGATCAACGCGCCGCGCTTCTCGGCGGCGCTCATTGCGCTGCGGTCGCCGCGGGCGAACTGGTCGATGGGCGCGTTGGCACGGGTCAGCGTGAACTCAAACTCGGCAATCGCTTGCGAATACATCAGCTCGGTGATGGGCGCGCCGCTCTTGACTTCGGGGAACACACCGCCAAACAACTGCTTGTAGGCACTCTTGGCATTCAGGCGCTGCATTACGGCATCGCGGATGGGCTGGTTGCGGTAGCCGGAGCTGTCGGGCGCCGGAATCACGCCACCAAAGCCATCGTCGAACTGGTCGAACTCGGGGCTGATGGTGCCCTTGGTTCCGTTGAAGCCAGCCGCCTCGTTCAGTTCGGTGATGGGCATGTGGGCGTGGGCAATCAGCAGGTGATTGACCACCGGATCGTTGGCGGGGAACTTGGTCGTGCCTTCAGGTTGCGGAAACAAGTAGCCCTGCGAGTTGTCGAACGGATCGCCGCTGGGCGCGCCAAAGCGGGCGTTCCACATCAGCTGGGGAAAGAATGCGACGTTGAGCGTGCTCGGCGCGCGCCGCTGGTTGCGCGGTCCCTGGCGGCCCTGTCCGACAACCATGTTGTTCTGGATGCCGATGGCAATCGACTGGGTGTCGCCAAATGCGGCATTCGGGGCGTGGCAGCCGGCGCAGGAGTTGTCGTTGCGCAGGCCTGTGAGCGGATCGAAGAACAGCCGCCGTCCGACCTCAGCCAGGGGCTGGTTCAGCGGTCGACCCAGGCGAGGCTCCAGCGAGGATTCGACCTTGCCGGTGAAGCCCAACTTGCGCAAGACAGCTTCGAGCATGCCGTCGATACTGCTGTTGCTGTTGCTGGTTGCCGAGGTGACCCGCTGCGCGTCGCTGCGATTGACGACGGTTGGCGAAGCGGACGTGGCCGCCCAGGTGGCAGCCGTAGCCGTCAAGACGGCCAGGCCGATGCTGGCGGCCGCTGCCCAACGGGTCAGCGAACGCGGTCGTTCCCAGACGGCAGCTCTCGGCGGCGTCTCACGGGATGGCGGAAGGCGGGTTGCTTGGGTCTGAGCTTGCATGGGAGTCCTCTCTTCTCGTGGGTCACCGGTCGGACAAGGGCCGCGTTGTGGCGCGTCGTAGTCGCCGGAAAGTGGGAAATCAGTTCATTGCGCGGTGCTGGCAAACCGGGCACGCATGCGCTTGGCATCCACCGCGCAAATGGCGTTGACGCCCAGGTCTACCGTCAGGGTGTCCTGTGAACCGCCGCCGGGGATGTAGCCATTGAAGTCACGCAGATATCGCTCGAAGTGCTTGCTGCGCAGGTAGCCGTCGCCGCCGAGCAAGCGCTGCGCCATCTGCGCAAGAGCGATCGCCTGGTCGATGACGTAGGACTTGGCGACACAACCAATGGGGTCCCAGAAGGGATCGAAGGCGGCGCTGGCTTGCCGGTCCAGTGCCCGGTACAGCACGGCACGTGCGCTCTCCACCGCAATCACCATGCGGCCAAGCTGCGCCTGCACGTTCTGCATGGCCGTGAGCGGGCTGCCGTAGCGCGGCTTCTCTTGCAACTCTGCGATGCAGTCTTCAAGGATGGCCTGCATGCGGCCGAGCACCGGACAGGCCAGGTAGACGCGGCGCTCGTTCAGAAAGCGCTGGGCGTGGCTGAGCCCGTCGCTCGCGGCCAGCACCCGCATTTCCGGCACAAACACCCGGTCAAGGCGGACCTGGCTGATGCCGGCGCTGCGCAGACCAGACAGTGGCACGTCCTCCACCGTGACGCCTTCATCGCCGCGCTCCACCAGGATCACTTGCAGGTCGTTGCTGCTGGACTCGGCCGAGCGCGCGTAGACCATGAACACATCGGCAGTGGCGCCACCGGTGACGAACAGCTTCTGGCCTTCAAGGACGTAGCCACCGGCGACCTTGCTGGCCTTGGTATTGAATGAAAACGCATCTGTCCCGTCCGTGTAAGCAAATGCAGGAGCCCGCACGCCGTAGACCATGGGAATGGCATAGCGGTCAATCAGGTCGTCGCGGCCGCTGCTGTGGATGGTCTTGATCACGCTGGCCCGCAGCGAGACCACGAAGGGTAGGCAACTGTCCTGGCTCAGGTAACCCACCTGTTCCAGCAGTCGCCCCCAGGTGACCACGTCGCGCCCCTTTCCGCCGATCTCCTCCGGCAGCCCAAAGGTGGTCATGCCGAGCATGCAGGCTTCCCGGAACAAGGGGCCGGGAATGCTGGTGCCTGCTGCGTCGCGTTCCAACACGCCGGGGTTGATCTTCTGGCGAATGAAGTCGCCGAAGCGCTGTTCGACGTAGGTGGCCATGTCCGGAGCCAGCACCGATTGATCCGATTGGTCCATGGGCTGCTCCCGGGTCAGTAGGTGGGCACGCTGGCGTCGACTTCGCGCGACCAGGCCAGGATGCCGC
This sequence comes from Bordetella parapertussis, assembly GCA_943371685.1. Taxonomy (GTDB): domain Bacteria; phylum Pseudomonadota; class Gammaproteobacteria; order Burkholderiales; family Burkholderiaceae_C; genus Ideonella; species Ideonella parapertussis_A. The sequence goes on from CALRVU010000176.1 coordinate 2,460, forward strand.
CCGCCAGATTGCGCGCGCTGGTGAAGCCTTCATCCTGCAGCAGGGTCACGGCCTTGGTGCCACGCAAGCCCGACTTGCAGTACACGACGATGGGCTTGCTCGCGTCGAGTTCGGCCAAGCGCTGCTCCAGCTCGCCCAGCGGAATGAGCTGAGAGTTGGGCAGCGCGCAGATTGCGTGCTCCTCGGGCGAGCGCACGTCGAGCAAGGTGAGAGGCTCGCGATCCAGCCAGCTTTGCAGTTCTTCGCTGCTGATGTCCAGCCCGGTGGGTGCCGCGGGCGCGGGCGGCGCGATGCCGCAAAACTGCTGGTAGTCGATCAGCTGAGTGATGCTGGGCCGACTGCCGCAAAGTGGACAGTGCGGGTTCTTGCGCAGCGTCAGTTGCCGGAACGTCATGTCCAGCGCGTCCAGCAGCATCAACCGTCCGATGAGCGGCTGGCCGGCGCCCAGGATCAGCTTGATGGCCTCGTTGGCCTGAATGGTACCGATCATGCCGGGCAGCACCCCGATGACACCGCCCTCGGCACAGTTGGGTACCATGCCCGGCGGCGGTGGCTCGGGATACAGGCAGCGGTAGCATGGGCCATGCTTGGCCCAGAAGACACTGGCCTGACCCTCGAAGCGGAAGATGCTGCCGTAGACCGAAGGCTTGCCCAGCAGCACTGACACGTCATTGACGAGGTAGCGGGTGGGGAAATTGTCGGTGCCATCGATCAGGATGTCGTACCGGCGTGCGATGTCCATCGCGTTGTCGGCGGTGAACTTGCTTTCGTAAGTCTCGACCTTGACGCAAGGATTGATGCTGGCGATGGTTTCGCGGGCGCTGTCGATCTTCAGCCGGCCTACGTCGGACGTGCCATGGATGATCTGACGCTGCAGGTTCGAGGTCTCGACCACATCCATGTCGACCAGCCCAAGCCGGCCGACGCCCGCGGCGGCCAGGTACATCGCGATCGGCGAGCCCAGCCCACCGGCGCCGATGACCAGCACGCTGGCCGCCTTGAGTTTTCGTTGGCCCTCCATGCCCACCTCGGGCAGCAGCAGGTGACGGCTGTCGCGGCCGATCTCGGCAGTGTCGAGTTCGGGCAATGGCTGCGGTTGGTCGTTTAGTGCAAACATGGGCATCTCTCCGGGATGGGGAATGACAGTCCGCGGCCTTGTGGGCACGCTGGGCGGGAATAGCGGCGCGAAGTCAATGGACGGCGCAGTCCATTTGCTCGATCACGGTGGCATGCACCTGGTCATCGCCATGGCCTTGTTTGAGCAGCCGATGGACGAAGAACAGGTGGTCGTTCCAGAGGTAGGCACGGGTGTCAACCACACCCTGGTCCAGCACGAAGTAGGGCCGGGTCAGGTCGACGTGATACTCCTTGACGGGCTGCGACAGGCCATCCATCAGCCGCTCGGTGAGCTGGCCGCGCGCCAGCGCCAGTTCCTCGCGGCTCGCGCTGACGAAGGCCGCGGTCTCCATGAAGGCCCACTGGTCGGCGAAGTCCATTGCGTAGCGGTGCAGCTTGAAAGGATGTTGGCCGGTGGCCAACAGCACGCCTTCGGTCTCCAGCGACGGCAGCATCTTCTTGACCATGCGTGGGAAAGGCGTGGCGCTCACCTCGTCTTCCTGGAACAGCGCCTGCACGTCGGGATGCAGGTCGCTTGGCCTGGCCGCCGCGCTGGTCTCGTCGCCGATGGCCACCGGGCGGAAGTAGATGTGCATCCGGGCGAACTCGCGGCCTTCGGTGGAGAAGCGCGACACGCCTTCGATCAGCACGCCCTTGCGGTGCACCGACGAAGAGCTGTCGATGTCAATCGTGTCGCCGTCTGGAAAGACGCGCTTGCCGCTGTAGCTGACGCTGGCGCCCGCCACCACGACTGCGAAATGATGGCTTTCGATCATGCGCTGCAAGCTCATGACGTGGTCCCGCATCCAGCCGACCCAGGACACCACGCCGAAGCGCAGCAGTTCGCGGACGTGCAGTTGAAGTGGCGTAAACAGCGTAGGGCAGGCGGGGATCGCCTGGGTGCTGGTGCGGGCCATGTTCAGCCTCCGGCGATGGCGGTCAGCAGGTCCACCTGATCGGACGAGGCGACCGCAGTGCCGAGCTCGCCGGGCGTCAACTGCTTGCCATTCAGGAAGACTTGGTGCACCTGGCGCACCTTGCCTTCGCCGTCATAAATGACCGACTTGGACTGCGGGAATTTGGCGGCGACGGCAGACAGAGCCTCTCCCACGGTCGGAACGTCGAGCGTAAGTGTCTTCTGGAAATTAACGAAACGCAGCAAGGTGCCCGAGAAACTAATATTCATGACATACCTCCGAATTGAATAAATTGAAAACCTACGGCCTGCCCGGCATGGAAGCCAGCATTCAAAGGGTCGCGCAGCAGCATGGCGGCTGGTAGGGCGTGGCGAGCACACGCCCGCCAGCGTTCATCTCATCATTGGAAACACAGCTCGCCCTGGATCACTTCGAGATTGGCGACCGGGTTATTCTTGGCATTGCAAGCGTTATAGGTCAGCTTGAAATTGACCTTGCCGCTGACGAGTTTCGAGAAAACCCCTGTACCTCGGACGAAGGACAGAGATTCCACCCCCTGAATGATGCGGGGCGCCCCGCTGTCATCGATGCAGGACACACCGGTCACCTCGATCGAGTCGCCTTCAGTCTTCAACGTGCCGATACGGTCGTCTGTGCCCAGCACGTGGTGGCCATGCGGGCCCTCTTCTTCGGCACGGTTGGCGCGGGCTGCGCGACGGGCCAGTTCCTCGGCGCCGCCCTCAATGCCCGAAAGCGGTCCGGCGATGACGAATGCGGGGCCTTGGCTGATCAGGGTCGGAGTGACCAAGAACTTGTACTTGCCCACCACGTCCACTGCGTCGGCCGACTGCTCGGCCATGAAGCCATGGTTGACGAAATAGCAGCCGCTGGCGGGCGCGACTTTCAGTGCCTTCGCATCACCGACCTCAAGGGTGGCTGCGGCCGACACGCCGCTCAACATCAAAGCACCCAGCCCCATCGCTGCGGTGGAAAGAAAAGTCGACTTCATCTTGAATCCCTTTTGAAAATAGGTGCACATAAAACTCTTCGAGAGAATCCGTGGCGTTCAGGAAAAGCTCCGCCGTCGCGGATTCGTTATCCGCTTGAAACTGCATGACACATCTCTGAATCACCCCAACAGGGTTGGAAGGCCAGCAAGCGACACTAGCAATCCCCCAAATGTGTGTATTCAGCGGGTGACACCCCCTAATTTGTAGGTTCGGTGGCTGTCGACGCAGCCTTCCACCGCACGAATCACCTTGGTGCTTGTGCGTTTCTTGTATTCGGGATTGGTCGATAGATATTTCGCAACCAAATTCAGTCTAAGATCTCAAGTGACTTGAGATGCAATAACAAAGTGCGTCAAATGCAACAAAATGAATCTTTCAGCATCGGCGTGCTGGCTGCGCGCAGCGGGCTCAGCATCGCGACCATTCGCTACTACGAGCAGATCGGCCTGATCCCGCCGCCACGCCGCCGCGAAAGCGGGCACCGCGTCTACGGGACACAGCAGGAAGCCGCGCTGGGGCAGGTGAAGGCACTGCGGGACATGGGGTTCCCGCTCGAAAAAGTCCGGCAGGCGGTCACTGCACTCAGCGAGGGGGCTGATGGCGCCGAGTTCTTGCGGGCCATGGCGGCGCAGCAACTGGCGGAGGTGCAAGTGCGTCTGAGCGAACTGAGCGTGTTCGCCCAGCGTCTACAAGCCGTTGTGGCTACTTGTTCGAGCGAATGCCCGAGCGGTCCGGCGTCCAAGTGCTCGATCATGCGGGACATGACACAAGGGGGCTGTGGGTCTGGGGTGGCCGACTCGCGACGGCGACTTGATCCTCAACCAACTTGAGGAACCAAGCTTTGCGGAGTGCCGTCCGCGTGGCCGCCGGAGCACTTACAAGCCTTCCGAGAAGGCTTGCCATGAAGTCCAACGCTGATGTGCCCCTCGCTTGCACAACGTATGGCGACTGGTAGGGAGGGGTGCTTGGGCTGCATTTGGGCCCAGCGGCTGCGGAATGGCGGCTTCGGACCAATAGCTGCCTTTCGGCTGCACTTGTTTGGA
>CALRVU010000177.1:0-6522 GCA_943371685.1 Bordetella parapertussis
CATTCCACCCTGGCCGCTGGCGCCTACTTTGCAGGCAACGTGACCTTGCGTGGCGCGCTGACCGTGGCCGGCCGGCTGGACGGCGCGGTCACCGCCACCGACCCGGCCCACGCGGGCCATGTCACCGTGACCCACAGCGGCTGGCTGCAGGGCGAGCTGCATGCGCGCTCGGTGTCGGTGATGGGCGAGGTGTCCGGCCTGCTGGATGCCGCTGGCGGCCGGGTGGTGTTGCACGACACGGCCGTGGTCCAGGGCCGCCTGCGCTACAGCCAGCTGCAGGTCAATGGCGCGGCCTTGAACGCTGACATCGAGCATGTGCGGGCCGCGCCGGGCGAATTTGCCGATGCCGATGAACCGCCGAGCCAACACGATGACCACGCCTGAGCCCCGCCTGTTGAGCCGCGACGCCTTGCGCAGCCAGGCGCTGCAGCGCGCGCAGCAGCGCGGCGCTGGCGTGGCCAAGCGGCGCATCGCCCTGCGCTGGGCGCTGTGGGGCACCGGCCGCGCCGCGCGCTGGGCCGCCCTGCCCGGCCTGCTTCTGCTTTTGCACTGGTGGTGGCGCCATGACTTTCACCTGCCCTGGCCGGGCTGAAGCCACCATCCCCATCCATCAAACCGCCTGCCGGCACGCTGCCGGCAGGCCACCGAGGAGTCCCATTGAACACATCCGAAAGCTCCACCTTGTCGCCCCGGCTGGTGCCGGTGGCTTCGCTCAACGCCATCTCCAGCCTGATCGCCGAGGGTGCCCTGTTTGAAGGCGCCTTCAGCGCCCGCCAAGACCTGGGCCTGCGCATCGACGGCGCTCTCAAGGGCAATGTGACGGTGGCCGCCGGCGGCACGGTGCACGTCGGGCCGACCGGCCTGGTCGAGGACACCACGATCGAAGCCGATCACATCCTGATCGAAGGCAAGGTGCGCGGCACCGTGATCGCCCGCAAGACGCTGGAGATCACCGGCTCGGCCACGCTGCTGGGCGATGTGCTGTATGACGCGCTGATCGACGTGCATCCGCGCGCCCGGCTGCGCGGCAAGATCGAGTTCCGCGGCGACCTGGACGCCACGCCAACCTGAGGGGCTCAGGGCCCGCGCAATGACTCAGGCCGTGACGGCCAGGATCACGCTCGAGGCATTGAACAAGGCCGTGACCCGGCCGCCGGGCCGCAAGCCCAGCTCGGCAATGCTGGCCTGAGTCACGCTGGCCTGCAGCTGGCCACCCCCGTCCAAGGCCACCTGGACCTCGGCATTCACCGCCCCTGGCGTGATGCCAGCCACGGTGCCCTGCATCTGGTTGCGGGCTGACAGGCGCACGCCTTCCACCCCCGTGGCCAGCATGACGCCGGCCGAGGGCAGCAAGGCAAAGGCCGTCAGGCCCGTGCGCAAGCCCAGCGCCTGCGTGCTGTCGTGGCTGAGCATGGCGACGATGCGCGCGCCACCCTCCAGCCTCAGCTCCACCTCGTCATTGACCGCCCCGGTGCGCACACTGCTGACGGTGCCGATGAACTGATTGCTGGCACTGGTCTTCAGGTTGACGGTGTCGAGCAGCGAGAACTCGCGCGCCAGGTCGATCGAGCCGTCGTCCAGCAGCTTGAGAAAGCGCTGGTGCACCGCGTCAATCTGGCCAAAGCGCTCGACCAGCCGCAGGCCCCGCACCGTCAGCTGGGTGGAACCACCGCCCTTGCCACCCGCCATTCGCGCCACCAGGGGCTCGCCCGCCAGGGTGTTCATCGCGTCGATGGCCTCCCAGGCGGCCTTGTAGCTCATGCCCACCGCCTTGGCCGCATGGGTGATGGAGCCGTGCGTCACGATGGCACGCAGCAGTTCGATCCGGGCCTTGCCGCCGAAGCTCTCGCCGCCCACGGTCAGCCACACCGCGCCGCCCACGCCCAGGCGATCGTCGGATGGCATCTTCTTTTCGCTCATGTCGGTTCCTCCGTCCCTGCTCGGGCGCTCAACATTCGGGCTTGGCCGCCGCCCGCCTCGACCCGTCCGTCGCGCATCTCGATGACCTCCTCGGCCAGGGCCCGGACATCGTCCTCATCATGGGTGATCATCAGCATCGGAATCTGCACCTGGTTCAGCAGTTCGGCCAGCTCGGCCCGCAGCTGGCGCCGTAGGCCCTGGTCCAGCGCGGCAAAGGGCTCGTCCAGCAGCAAGGCCGTGGGCTCATTGACCAAGGCCCGCGCCAAGGCCGTGCGCTGCCGCTGGCCGCCCGAGATCTGGTGCGGATACAGCTCGGCCACGCCACCCAAGCCCAGCGTGGCCAACCACTGCTCCACCGCCGGGTAGCACTCGGCCCGCCCAGGGTTGCGCCAACCGCTGCGCAGGGCAAATGCGATGTTCTGCCGCACATTGAGGTGCGGGAACAAGGCGTAGTCCTGGAACACATGACCCAGCCGGCGCTGTTGCGGCGTCAGGGCGATGCCGGCGTCGGTGTCCAGCAGCGTGCGGCCGGCCACTTGCACGCGCCCCTGCACCACGCCCGACAATCCGGCCAGCACCCGCAAGGTCTGGGTCTTGCCAGCACCCGACGGCCCGAACAGCACCAGCCGCCGGACCGAGCTGGCAAATTCGATCTGCAGATCGAAGCGCACCGCCTCGTGCTGCAAGCGCTTGGAGAACGCGACGTCCCAGATCATGGCGTCTCCCTCATCCACGGGGCAGCACCCGCCCGGGCACCAGCCGGCCCGCCAGCAGCAGCACCGCCAGGCAGGCCACCGAGGTGACCAGCACCAGCAGGTTGGCCGTGTCGTCCTGCCCCGCCTGCACCGCCTCGTACACCGCGATCGACAAGGTCTGCGTCTTGCCCGGAATGCTGCCCGCCACCATCAGGGTGGCGCCAAACTCGCCCATGGCCCGGGCAAAGGCCAGCAACAAGCCAGCCAGGATGCCGCGCCAAGCCAGCGGCAGCGACACCCGCAGCGCCACCGCCCATTCGCTGATGCCAGCCATGCGGGCAGCGTCTTCCAGCTGCGGGTCCACCGTCTCGAAGGCAGCCCGTGCCGCCTTGAACACCAGCGGAAACGACACGATGGCCGCAGCGATCACGGCCGCCTGCCAGCTGAAGATCAGCCGGATGCCGAAGTGCTGCAGCAGCCAGGCGCCGATCGGGCCCTGACTGCCAATCAACACCAGCAGGTAGTAGCCCAGCACCGTCGGCGGCATGACCATCGGCAAGGTCAGCATGGCGTCCAGCAACTCGCGACCGGGAAAGCGCCAGCGGGCCAGGGCATAGCCCGCACCCACGCCCAGAAACAGGTTCAAGGCCGTGGCCAGGCCCGCGACCTTCAGGGTCAGCAGCAGGGGGATCCAGGCGTCGTGCATTGAGCTGATGCAGCAGATCAGGGCTTGGAAAAGCCGTACTTGGCGAACACCGCCTGAGCCGCGGGTCTGGACAGAAAGTCGACGAATGCCGCGGCCAATGCCGGGTTCGAGCTCGCGACGATCGGCGCCGCCGGGTAGAGGATGGGCACAGCCGTGGGCACGCTGAACGCGACCCGGACCTTGTCGGGCATCAGCGCCGCGTCAGTGGCATAGACAAAGCCGGCATCGACCTCGGCCCGGGCCACATAGTCCAGCGCCTGGCGCACACTCTGGGCGCCAATCATGCGCGGCTCCACCGCGGCCCACAGGCCTTGCGCCTCCAGCGCGGCCTTGGCGTATCGCCCCACCGGCACGCTGGCCGGCAGACCGATGGCCACCCGGGCGTAGCGGGCCTGCCCCAGGTCTGCCAGCTTGGCCGGGACCTGGGCGGACGCCACCGGCACGATCAGCACCAATGCATTGGAGACGAAGTTGCGCCGCGCCCTGGCCTGCACCAGCGACTGACGCTGGGCCTGATCCATGGTTTCCTGGTCCGCGCTGACGAACACATCCACCGGCGCCCCCTTGGCGATCTGCTGCAGCAAGGGCCCGGAAGCGGCAAAGTTGAACTGCAACTTGTGGCCGGGGTGCGCGGCCTCGAACAGGGGCGCCAGGTCCTTGAAGGCATGGGTCAGGCTGGCGGCGGCGGACACGGTCAGGTCGGTCGCTCTCGCGGTGCCGAACGTCAACAGTGCCAGCAGCGCGACCCGCCATGGAAGAGGATACCGTTTCATCGCAGACAACCCCTCAATCGTCATAGAGAACAAGACATATCGCTGGTCGAACTGACCCGCAACTCAAGTGCATTACAAGCCGAAGCACTTTTGAATCCAGCGAGTCACCGACTCGACAAGTCTCGAACCCGTTGTGTCTCCAATGTTACGACGCTTGTCAGGATCCCAACAATCCGCGCCATGCGCGGACCACGGGGGTCACGGGGTGTTCGAGGCGCCCGCCATCGGCGGTGCGCACTCAGCCATCAGGAGCGGTAGTCGGCGTTGATGCTGACGTAGTCGTGCGACAAGTCACAGGTCCAGACGGTGACGCTGGCCGGGCCGCGGCACAGATTGACCCGCACGGTGATCTCGGCCTGCTTGAGCACGCGCTGGCCGTCTTCCTCGCGGTAGTCCGGATGGCGGCCGCCCTGGGTCACCACATGCACATCATCGAGGTGCATCTCGATCAAGGCCTGGTCCAGGTCGGTGATGCCGGCATAGCCGACGGCGGCCAGGATCCGGCCCAGGTTGGGGTCGCTGGCGAAGAAGGCCGTCTTGACCAGGGGCGAGTGGGCAATGGCATAGGCGGCCAGCCGGCACTCGGCCTCGTCGCGGCCGCCGTCGATCTGCACGCTGATGAACTTGGTGGCGCCTTCGCCGTCGCGCACGATGGCCTGAGCCAGTTCGCGGGCCACGTCGAACACGGCTGCCTGCAGGATCTGGCCGTCAGCACTGGCCAGATCGGTGATCTCGGCATGGCCGGCCTGGGCCGTGGCGATCAGCACGAAGGAGTCGTTGGTCGAGGTGTCACCGTCGATGGTGATGCGGTTGAACGAGGCATCGGCCGCGGCCTTGACCAGCGGCTGCAGCAGCGCCGGGGCCAGCACCGCGTCGGTGGCGACAAAGCCCAGCATCGTGGCCATGTTCGGCCGGATCATGCCGGCGCCCTTGGAGATGCCGGTCACCGTCACCGTCTTGCCGCCGATCTGCACCTGGCGGGATGCCGCCTTGGGCAGGGTGTCGGTGGTCATGATGCCCTCGGCGGCGCGGCCCCAGTGGGTTGGCTGCAGATCGGCCAACGCAGCCGGCAAGCCAGCTTCAATGCGCTCGACCGGCAAGGTCTCCATGATCACGCCGGTGGAGAACGGCAGCACCTGCTCGGGCGCAATGCCCATCAGGCCGGCCAGACTGACGCAGCTGCGGCGCGCACGGGCCAGGCCGTCGGCGCCGGTGCCGGCGTTGGCATTGCCGGTGTTGATCAGGATGGCCCGCACCGCCGCACCCGAGGCCAGGTGCTCGCGGCAGACCTGCACCGGTGCGGCGCAGAAGCGGTTGGCGGTGAACACGCCGGCCACCGAGCTGCCCTCGGCCAATGCCACCACCACCAGGTCCTTGCGATGGGCCTTGCGCACGCCGGCCTCGGCAATGCCCAGGGTCACGCCGGACACCGGCGCCAGCAACAAGGGATCGGGAGCGTGCAGATTGACGGGCATGGGGGCCTCGCTGGGTCAGGATGTCGGTCGGGAGCTGACGCCGTTCTGCGCAGTCAGCCCAAGGTGATCAGGTGCAGGCGTTCGGCTCAGCCGCGTGGGCGACGACCCTTGGGCGCAGGCGCGGGGGCCGCAGGCGCCTCAGGCGCGGCCGAGAACAGACGGGCGGCGCGGCCCTTCAGCTCCAGCAGCTCGGACGGGGTGACCGAGTACTTGCGGCCGACGATGTCGACCTCGATGCGGAACTCCACCTCTTTCTTGCCGTTGGACAGCATGCCGCAGGTGAACTCGTACTCTTCGTCTTCGGCCGGAAAACCGTCGTACGGCGGATCGTTGTCGTCGCTGAGTTGCACATCACGGATCTCGCCACTGGCCAGGTCGAGGATGCCGCGTGACTCGATCACGGTCTCGGCCAGTTCGTCAATGATCTTGATGGGAAGCTTCAGGTCCACAGGGTGCTCGCAGGGGCGTCAAAAGGGCCCGCATTGTATGGCGGGCAGCCGGTCCAGCGGCCCGCCGCACCGGTGTCACTTCGCGCCGGTCGTGGTTGGCGTGATCCAGGCCGCACGCATCTTGCGCCCGCACTGGATCGAGGTGTAGTACGGCTGCAGCTTGGGATCTGGATTGGCCAGATTGACCGTGTCATTGCGGGCGATGATGCCGTACCAGGTCTTGCTGGCATCGATCCAGGGGTAGAAGCCCGAACGGCCCGGGCTGCTGAAGGCGCCATCACCCACCACCGGATCGTCCTCGACCCAGTGGCCCAGCGAGTAATGCCACTCCTCGTTGCTGATGGCATTGGGGCCACCCTCGCGGGTGTTGTTGATCGGGCTGAACACCGCCGTGGGACAGTTGACGCTGTTGGGCGTGGTGCAGACGGCGTGGCTGCCCAGCAGCGGTGCCATGTGGGTGTAGGTGCCACTCAGCATGTTGCGCAGGAACAGGCCGTAGCCATT
>CALRVU010000178.1:0-6499 GCA_943371685.1 Bordetella parapertussis
AGAGCGCCACCGGCGAGCCCAGGCCGCCGGCGCCGATGATCAGGGCATGCGAGGCCAGCCAGCGCTGCTGGCCCTCGATGCCGATTTCGCCCTGCAGGATGTGCCGCGAAAAGCGCAGCAACTCGTCATCGGTCATGCGGCCGTGCGACAGGCTGGCAACTTACTTCGTGTCGAGCTCAGCCTTGCGCTCGGCCATGGTCTTGCTCTCGGCCACTTGCTTGCCCTTCAGGCGGTTGAGCGCCTGGGCCAGCTGGAAGTCGTCGGCCGTGCCGAACTCGGGCAGGGGCTTGATCGGCTCGCGCGACTTGGCGAGTTGCTCTTCGAGCTTGACGCGCGCTTCCTCACGGGCCTTTTCACGGGCGGCGTCCTTCTGCTCATCGCCATTGCCCAGGTGCTTCTCCAGATCGGCTTCACGGGTCCGCAGAGCGGCAAACACATTGCCCTCGGCAGTTTCGTCCAGCCACAGATCCGGCACGATGCCCTTGGCCTGGATGGAGCGGCCCGATGGCGTGTAATAGCGCGCGGTGGTGATCTTGAGGGCGGTGTCTGCGCTCAGCGGCCGCACGGTCTGCACCGAGCCTTTGCCAAAGGTCTGGGCGCCCATGATCACGGCACGCTTGTGGTCCTGCAGGGCGCCGGCGACGATCTCGCTAGCCGAGGCCGAGCCCTCGTTGACCAGCACCACCAAGGGCACGGTCTTGAGTGAGGCTGGCAGCTTCTTGAGCGGATCGGTGCCGCCCCGGCGCAGGTAGTTGTCGGGCGCGGCGCGGAAGGTTGCCTTGGAGTCGGCGATCTGGCCGTTGGTGGTCACCACCACCACATCGCTGGGCAGGAAGGCGGCCGAGATGGCCACCGCGCCCTCGAGCAGGCCACCCGGGTCATTGCGCAGGTCGAGCACCAGGCCCTTCATCTGCGGCTCCTGCTTGTACAGGTCTTCCAGCTTGCGCGAGAAGTCCTCGACCGTGCGGTCCTGGAACTGGCTCACGCGGATCCAGCCGTAGCCGGGTTCGACGATCTTGGCGCGCACGCTCTGCACCCGGATCTCTTCGCGGACGATGGTGACCGGGAAGCTGCGGTTCTCGCTCTTGCGGAACAGGGTGAGGGTGACCTTGGTGGCCGGCTCGCCGCGCATGCGCTTGACGGCCTGGTCCATCGTCAGTCCCTTGACCACGGTGTCGTCGATGCGGGTGATCAGGTCGCCGGACTTGAGGCCGGCACGGAAGGCGGGCGAGCCCTCGATCGGCGAGACCACCTTGACCAGGCCGTCTTCCATGCCGATCTCGATGCCCACGCCGACGAACTTGCCGGTCGTGCCTTCGCGGAATTCCTTGAAGCTCTTCTTGTCGAAGTATTGCGAGTGCGGGTCGAGACCGGCCACCATGCCGCCAATCGCGTCGGTGATCAGCTTCTTCTCGTCCACCGGCTCGACGTAGTCGTTCTTGACCATGCCGAACACGGCCGCGAGCTGCTGCATTTCCTCGAGCGGCAGCGGCCCGTAGCTGTTGCGCGCCTCAGCCTGAAACTGCACGGTGGTGAGCGCTCCGGCGACCGCTCCCATTGCGAGCAAACCCGCCATCTTCAGTCTGGCACCCATGTGACGTCCCGCTTTCAACATACGCTTCAATGCGGCAGTATAAAACTGCCTCCCTGGCGTCTGAGTCAGGGTTGGCCGAAAAGTTGCTAGGACAGTGCGACTATTTGCGACGATTTACCGCCGCTTGACATCACTTTTCACGCGCGAAGGTCACCACATGGTCGACCTCGGGCCGAATGCCGATCCACTCGCCGATCTGGTGGTCGTGGTGTGAGGGCACATGGGCCAGCAACTGCTCGCCGCTGCGCAGCCGCAGGGTGTAGAGGAAGTCGGCGCCCCGGAACACCTTGCGCTCGATGCAGGCCTGCACCGTGGCCGCGTCGTCATGCACGATGTCATCGGCCCGCAGCAGCACGTCGCACTCGCCGTTGGTGAAGGCCGAGGGCAGCAGGCATTCGTCCACATCGGCCAGCTCGCCGACGGCCGTCTGCACCCGCGGGCCGCCTGCGGACTCGACGATCTTGCCCGGCGCAAACACGCTGTGGCCGATGAAGCGGGCCACAAAGCGGGTGGCGGGCCGGTGATAGAGCGCATAGGGGTCGTCCCACTGCTGCAACTGGCCCTGCGACATCACACCGATCAGATCGCCGATCGCAAAAGCCTCGCCCTGGTCATGCGTGACGAACAGGGCGGTGGCCTGGATCTGCTTGAGGATGGCCCGCACGTCTTGCGCCAGGCGCTCGCGCAGGTCCACGTCCAGGCTCGAGAAGGGTTCGTCGAGCAGCAGCAGGCGCGGCCGGCGGGCCAGCGCCCGGGCCAGGGCAATGCGCTGCTGCTGGCCGCCCGAGAGCTGATGCGGTGCGCGCTTGGCGGCGTGGGCCAGGCCGACCAGCTCCAGCATCTCGGTGACTCGCGCGCTGCGTTCTGCGCGCGGCAGGTGCTTGAGGCCGAACGCAATGTTCTCGGCCACGCTGAGGTGGGGGAACAGAGCGTAGTCCTGGAACACCATGCCGATGCCGCGGTGCTCGGGTGCCTGGTGCAGGCCGGAGGCGGCGTCGCTCAGCAACTGCCCGCCGATGCGGATGGTGCCGCCGGCCAGGGGCTCCAGGCCGGCGACGGCCCGCAACAAGGAGGTCTTGCCGCAACCCGACGGGCCGATCAGCACACCGATCTGACCGGGCGAGAGGGACAAGGTGGCCTGATCCACGGCGGCGCGCGGGCTGGCGGGCCTGGATCCCACGCTGGAAAGTGCGGCCTGGCCGCTGTACTGAACGCTGACCCGGTCGAGCTGCAAGAACATCGCCCTATGATACTCACAGACCTTGAATGAGGATTGTTCTTGTTGGATAACGGATCGAAGGCCCGCGACGCTGGTGCGGCCGGTGGATTTCTCGGGCGTGGCGCGCTGGTGCTGTTGAGTGCGGGGCTGGGCTTGCCGGTGCTGGGCGTGCTGGGCGCATGGCTGGCGCTGGATGCCGGCTCGCTGGCCACGCTGGCACATCAGTGGCAGACGGTGCTGCCAGCCTATGCGCTGCAGTCCGGACTGCTGGTGCTGGCGGTCGGTGTGGGCGTGGCCGTGTTGGGCGGGGCCACGGCAGCGGCCGTGACCTTGTTCGAGTTTCCGGGCCGGCGCCACTTTGAATGGGCGCTGCTGTTGCCCCTGGCCTTGCCGGCCTATGTGCTGGCCTATGCCGGCACCGATGCGCTTCAATTCAGCGGCCCGCTGCAGACGGCCTTGCGCGAGTGGACCGGCAGCAGCCGGCCCTTCTGGCCCGATGTGCGCAGCCTGTGGGGGGCGGTGATCCTGTTCGTGATCAGTCTCTACCCATACGTCTATCTGCTGGCGCGCACCGCCTTGGGGGTCCAGGCGGCACCGATGATGGAAGCCGCGCGCATGCTGGGCGCGCCGCTCAAGCGTCGCATCCTGGAGGTGGCTTTGCCGATGGCCCGGCCGGCGCTGGCCGCTGGTGTGGCCCTGGCGCTGATGGAAACCTTGGCCGATTACGGCGTGGGCGCCTACTTCGGCCTGTCGACCTTCACCACCGGCATCTACAAGGCCTGGCTGGTGCTGGACGACCGGATTGCGGCGGCGCAGCTGGCCAGCATGCTGCTGTTGCTGGTCGGCCTGCTGCTGTGGGCTGAACAGCGTGCCCAGTCGCGGCTGCGCTTTTCCTCGGCCCGGCCGGCGGCCGTGGGTGCTGTCGAGGCGCGCCCGGTGGCCCTGCGTGGTGCCGGATTGCTGGGGGCCTGGCTGGTATGCGGCCTGCCGGTGCTGGCTGGTTTCGTGCTCCCGGTGGTCTGGCTGCTGCGCCTTCTGTGGCAAGAAGCCCAGGCCAGTGACACGCCGGTGTTCGTGCCTGAATACCTCGCCCGCTTTGCCGATTGGGCCTGGGTCAGTTTCAAGCTCGCCTCACTCGCGGGTGTGCTGGCGGTGGGCTTTGCCTTGTTGCTGGCGTTTGCGATGCGCCGGGCCCAGGGTCGCAAGGCCTGGGGCCTGCGGGCGGCGGCCCGGATCATCTCCCTGGGCTATGCCGTGCCGGGCGCGGTGGTGGCCGTAGGCATCCTGCTGTGGGCCGGGCTGTTGCAGCAATGGTTGCCGCAGTGGGGCGTGCCCATGCTGGTCACCGGCACAGTGTTCGGGCTGATGTATGCCTACCTCGTGCGCTTCTCGTCAGTGGCACTGCAGTCGGTTCAGGCCGGCTACGCTGCCATCGCACCGTCGGTGGATGAGTCAGCGCAACTGCTGGGCGCGGGGGCGCCGCGCACCTTCTTCAGTCTGCACCTGCCGCTGCTGGCCCGCTCCAGCGTGGCCGCTACCTTGCTGGTGTTCGTCGACACCATGAAGGAACTGCCCGCCACACTGGTGCTGCGTCCCTTCGGCAGCGACACCCTGGCGGTGGTGGCCTACCAGTTTGCCCGCGATGAGCGACTGGCCGAAGCCGCCTTGCCGTCGCTGGCGATCGTGGCGGTGGGGCTGATTCCGGTGGTGATGTTGTCGCGTGCGCTGCGCAGCCGTTGACTTCGGTCTGGCGGCGCTCGCCGGTGCCTGAAGCTGGTGCCTCCAGCAGGAATCGAACCTGCATCTGAGACTTAGGAGGTCCCTGTTCTATCCATTGAACTATGGCGGCCCGGCAGCGCGGGATTGTGACATGGGCGGCCCTCAGTCCCAGCGCCAGGTCCAGATCGCATCCAGCGCGCTGTCCTCGCCCGACTGGGCGCGCAGGGTGAAGCGCTGGGCGATGCGGTAGATCAGTTGCCAGGTGCCGGCCGTGGCATTGACGCTGCGCTCATAGCCCACGTACCAGCGGCGGGTCAGCTGCTTGCCGACGGTGACCACGGTGGTCTGCACGTTGTTGCTGTCCGCCGCCTGGCGCAACGAGAAGTCGCTCAGGCCGATCGACTCCATCAGGCCGTCGGTGGGGTTGCCGCCTTCACCCATCAGCAAGGCCAGGGCGGCGCGCTGCAGCATCGCGGTGTCGGCCTGGCCCAGGCCCTCGGGGGCGCGGCCCATGACCAGCCAGCTGAGCTTGTCGGTGTCGGTCATGTCGGTGTCACTGGCCAGCCGCACCCGCGGGTTCAGGGCCGTGCCGGTGATGGTCACGCCCACCTTCACATCGAGGTTGGGGCGGATCGCGTAGATGTCGAGGCGGGGATCGTTGACCGGACCGGTGAACAGGATCACGCCGCGTTCGATGCTGAGCTTCTGCCCGTAGGCTGCAAAGTTGCCGCCCTCGGTGCGCACGCTGCCCTGGGCGCTGAGCTTGCCGCGCGGATTGCTCAGCTTGAGGCTGCCGCGCAAGCCGGTGTCGATGCCATGGCCGCGCAAGCGCAGTTTCTGGCCCAGGTCGACGTCCAGGGCCAGGGTGGCGACCCGGCGGGAGCTGCCCTGGGCTTGTTCCTCTTCCTGGCTGGCCTTGGTCGGGGCGATCACCACCACGTCGTCCGACAGGCTCGGGCCATTGCCGCGGCTGATGTCGATCAGGCCCTCGTCGGCACCCAGTTTGCCGGTCAGGCTCAGCGTTTCCGGATCCAACTGCATGACCGCATCGCCCGATACCGTCAATTGCCGGTCGATCCGGCCCAAGGCCCGGAAGCGCCGGGCCTCGATGTTGAGCTTGGCCTGCGGCCGGGCACCGAGCTGGGCATCACCGACCACGCTCAGGCTGCCGTCTCCGCCCTTGAAGCGGAACTTTTCCAGATGCGCATGGCTGCCGTCGAGGGCTAGTTGCAACTCGCCCTCGGTCAGCGCCACGCCTTGCAGCGCATTGCGCACCGACAGGCGCTGGCCGCTCAGGCGGCCCGACACCTCGGGCGCGCCCCAGGTGCCGCTGAATTGCATGCCGCTCTCGATCTGGCCGCCCAGCCGCCAGCCGGCCGGGATCCAGGCCGCCCAGGCACCGAGGTTGGCCACATTGAGCTGGGCCGTGCCTTGCAGTGTCGCGCCCGGACGCGGCCAGTAGCGCTTGGGGTCGGCCGTCACGGTGATGGCGCTGGCCAGTGAGCCCAGGTAAGTGCCGGCCATGCCCTGGGTGAACTGCCACTGGCCGTTGATGGCGCGCAGGCCCAGGCGCAGGTCGGTCAGGCCCAGCGGCGTGGCCCGCATGGTGGATTGCAGGCCGTCTTCGTCGAGGTTGAGGTCGCCGCCCAGGCGCTCCAGCACCAGGTCGGCGTCGAGCTGGCCAGCGTGTCGCAGCTTGATGTGGCCACCCATGCGCAGGTCGCCGGTCCAGGCCGCCTCGGGTTGCAGCCGCGCCAGCAGCGGGGCCATCGCCGTGCTGGCGAACTCGGCATCGAGCTGGCTGCTGGCCTGACGGGTCGACGTGGCGTTGTCAAACCGGGCCAGTGTCCAGCTCAGGCTGGTGACGGGCGTGCGCAAACTGCCCGGGCTCAGCTCCGCCGCGCTCAGCGTGCCCTCGGTGTTCCAGCGCAGGGCAGCGCCCAGGGCGCTGGCCGACAACCAGGGTT
>CALRVU010000179.1:0-6495 GCA_943371685.1 Bordetella parapertussis
ATAGACCTCACGCATGGCGCCAGGGTGGCGCAGCGGCACCCGGCTGATCAGGTTCTTGCGGAACCACTCGATGGGCTTGGAGGTGGCCAGGCGATTGACCTCGGTCGGATTGACGCGGCAGTCGATCGGCCCGGCCATCAAGGTCAGGCTGCGCGGCTGGGCGGGATGTTCGCGCTGGGCCATCAAGGCCACCGCCGCCAGCACCGGCACGCAGGGCTGACACACCGCCAGCAGGTGGCAATGGTCACCCAGGGCGCCGACAAACTCGATGACTTGCTCGACATACTCGTCCAGGCCGAAGGGACCTGCACTCAGCGGCACCTGGCGAGCGTTGTGCCAGTCGGTGATGTAGACGTCGTGATCGGCCAGCAAGGTCTTGACCGTGTCCGCCAGCAAGGTGGCAAAGTGACCCGACAGCGGCGCGACCACCAGCACTTTCGGCAGCGGAGCGGCGCCTTTCTCGTTCAGGTCAGCTCGCACAAAATGAAGCAGGCTGCCGAACGGGCGCACCAAAAGCACTTCTTCGTGCACCGCAACCTCGCGCTCATGCCCGGCCGCGCCAGTTTGCACCGAAGTGATGCCAAAGGGCGGTCGAGAATGGGTCAGCCTCAGGCGCGAGAGAACCTCCATCGCGGCCGCCATCTGCCTGGCCCAGGGGCTCGGCTCGGCCGGGAAGCCGGGCTGGGCCAGCCACCCCGAAAACCAGGCGGCTGCCTGCTGCATGGGGCCGAGGAGGTCGTTCTGCGTCTGGTAAGCGGTGTACATCATGGTGACGATTCAGCCGCGCAGGGCGGACAGTGGGCAGACGATGGCATTTGTCAGGCAATTTGCGGGCCACAGCCGACTGAAACGGACATCAGCAGGCTGGCACAACGCTTGCGGCTCCCTGCCAGTCTCACGGAGTACAGCTCATGTCGAAAACCACTCTGACCATCAGCAGCAAGAACTACTCATCCTGGTCGCTGCGCGGCTGGTTGATGGCCCGCATGGCAGGCCTGGACTTCGAAGAGATCGTCTTGCCGCCGGATGATCCTGGCGTCAAGGCCGAGATGCTCTTGCTCGCCCCGTCCATGCTGGTGCCGAGCCTGCGCCACAACGGCATCCGGATCTGGGACACCTTGGCGATTGCCGAGTACCTTCATGAAGTCAAACCCAAGGCCGGATTGCTGCCGGCCGATCGCGCAGCACGGGCCCATTGCCGTGCCATCTCGGGCGAGATGCACTCGGGCTTCACCTCACTGCGCTCCGCCTTGCCGATGAACCTCAAGGGCAAGTTCAAGGGCTACAAGGTCTGGAGCCGGGCGCAGGCCGACATCGACCATGTCTTGAGCATCTGGAAGGGCTGCCTGGATCAGTATGGCGGGCCGTTCCTGTTCGGCGCCCAGCCCTGCATGGCGGACGCCATGTACGCGCCGGTGGTCACGCGACTGCAGACCTACGATGTGGCATTGAGCGACCCCGCATGTGCAGCCTATTGCAAGGCGATTCTGGCCTTGCCAGCCATGCGCGAATGGACCGCCGCGGCCCTGCTCGAGCCCGAGGCGATCGACGAACTCGAAGTCGAGTTCTGAGCCTTGCCTGCGCCTGGCCTGATTACAGGTTCCAGGCGGCAGGTGCGGGGATGTCGCACACGGCAGGCACGTCCACC
The DNA here is from genome assembly GCA_943371685.1 of Bordetella parapertussis. Classification (GTDB taxonomy): domain Bacteria; phylum Pseudomonadota; class Gammaproteobacteria; order Burkholderiales; family Burkholderiaceae_C; genus Ideonella; species Ideonella parapertussis_A. The sequence continues at coordinate 1,649 of CALRVU010000179.1, forward strand.
GTCTTGAAGTCCGCAGGACCGACGATTTCCAGGTATTCCATGTCCGGCGAGTAGTCGAACAGATAGTGCTGCACCCCCGGCCGTTGGTGCACGCAATCACCGGCGCTGACCAGCGTTTCCTGGTCTTCGTACATGAACTTGGCCCAGCCACGCAGCATGATGACGATGTGGAAGTCCGCCTCATGGCGGTGCCACCCCGTGCCCTTCTCCGGGGCGTTGTGCGCGATCACCAATTGAGCCAGAACCTTGCCCTTGGTGGCCTCGGCCACGCCCAGGTCTCGGTAGAGGAAGAAGTCGCGCAAGCCATCACCGCGGAAGGCGGTGTCTTGCGGTTTGACATGAGAGAAAGCCGTGGCGAGGCCACTGCTGGCAACCTGATCAAGCATGTGCATCTCCTGCTGGCAGACCCGGAATCCGGACCAGCGCAGGCATGCACAAAACATTCCAGTGACTGCGGTCCTCAGCGGCGTGCGCTGGCCAGCAACACCACCCCGGCCAACACCACGCCAACGGCTGAAATCTCGAAACCAGTGACATGCTCGCCACCCAGTGCCACGCCCAGCATCATGGCGATGACCGGATTGACGAAGGTGTAGCTGGACGCCAGGCCCGCCGGCGCCTGCGCCAGCAGAACCATGTAGGCATTGAAGGCAATCAGCGAACCGAAGACCACAAGGTAGAACCAGGCGGCCAGGGCCACGGGCTGCGGCGGCCATTCAGGCGTCTCACCGACGCCGGCTGAGATGAGCAGCAGCACGGCGCCACCACAGATCATCTCGCTGGCGAATCCCGTGGCGCCTGCGGCCAGCGGGAATCGATGCTGACTCAGCACGCTGCCGATGGACCAGGTGATGCAGGCCACGCTGATGGCGATCAGACCCGTGGTGGACGCTTGAAAGCCGGCACCCTGAGTCAGCATCAATACACCGATCAGCCCCACGGCGATGCCGGCCGCCTCCATGCGGCCAGGTCGGATGCCGAAGCAAAGGTTCACCAAGGCAATCATCATGGGAACGACGGCGATGAAGGCCACCACCAGGCCTGAGCCGACCGACACCTCGGCCACGGCCGTACCGCCCATTCCGCCGGCCAGCATGAGGGTGCCGACGATCAATGCATTGCGCCATTCCATCTGACTGGGCCAAGGCTTGCCTCGCCACCGGCACCAAGCCAGCAGCAGCACGCCAGCAGCCAGAAAACGCGTGCCCATCTGGAAGTAGGGCGGGAAACTCAGCAGGGCAAACTTGATCACCAGATAGGTTGAGCCCCAGACCAGCCACGTGGCGGCCAGGCAAGCCAGAACAAGGGGGCTCCATGCGAAACGGGGAGGGAAGGGCGTGGGTTCAATGCGATCCATGTGCTCATGTTACCCAGCGCACTGTGGTGAGCCTGAGCCAGAATCCCGTCCTCAGCCGCGCAGTGCCCGTCGTTTTGCGGCCGCCAGCCCATGTGCCGAAAGGAACACGCCCATGTCATCGACTTCCACCGTTGTGCCCTCCACCTGTGACCTGTGCGATGCCCACAAGGCCGAACTCGGTCAGGGGTTCAATGTCTTGCCTCCCCACTATCAGGACTACGGCGGCCTGAGCCGCTTTGCCGGCACCGTCAGCACCGTGCAATGTCTGGAAGACAACTCGAGGGTGAAAGAGGCCGTCAACAGCCCCGGCGAGGGCCGTGTGCTGGTGGTGGACGGCGGCGGGTCGCTCAAGCGATCGCTGGTGGGCGGCCTGCTGGCGGCTGCGGCTGCGCAAAACGGCTGGTCTGGCATCGTGGTGCATGGTGCTGTGAGAGACCGGGCCGAATTGGCGGCAAGCCAGGTGGGAATCCGCGCGCTGGCCTTGATCCCCATGGCCACGGATCGTCGCGATCAAGGCCTGAGAGACATCGCCGTTTGCCTGGGCGGCACCTGGATCAAGCCCGGTGATTGGCTGCTTGCCGACGAAGATGGAATGATCGTGATGGAAAAACCGCCAGAAGGCTGAAATCTGGGCTAGAATCTCATCTTTAGTCGGGGCGTAGCGCAGCCTGGTAGCGCATCTGCTTTGGGAGCAGAGGGTCGTGAGTTCGAATCCCACCGCCCCGACCACCAAATGACAAGGGTCAGTTTGCAAACGCAAACTGACCCTTTTGTTTTTTCCGGCCCGAAACGCCCAAGCTTCGGGCGACGGCATCCGCAGAACTTGGTCCGTCCGGAGGGGATCGAACCCCCGACATCGCGCTTAGAAGGCGCGTGCTCTATCCAACTGAGCTACGGACGGATGGGCCTCACGGGCTGCTCACCAGGACGATGAGGCCGCTCGGCCAGCCTTGGATTCTAAGGCCCGCCGGCCAATCGCAAGCCCCCTCCCACCCCGAAAGCCGCCTCGAGGGATCGCCGCGCGGCCTCCCCGCATCGGCGGACGGCTGAAGAAAGTGCTTTGGACTGCGTCTGCCTGGCCGATATCCAGTGGACCGGCTTCTTGTCGACACCGATCCAGCGACTTCTTCAGCGCACTGCACGCCTTGTCCGTTGCCCGCCATCACTCCCCCCGCATGAGCACATCCATCCGCCAATGGCTGTTCGGCACACCGCTTCCGGCGGCTTGGGCGCCGCTGCAAGCCTGGTGCAGCGCCCGGGGCCTGCAGCTCAAGCCCACCGCTGAGCGCCACGGTTTCGTGATCGAGATCCGGCACGATGCGCTGCACATCCGGATCGAGTGGGGCCCGTCACAAAGGCACTATCTGGGCAGCCAGGAGCTGCGCTTGCGGGCAGAGACCGGCATGCCCCCCGAGGTCTACGCGCTGGTACTGCCACGCAGCTTGCTGACGCGGCTTGAGGCCGAGCTCTACTCGCAGTTCACGGTGGGAACCGAGACGCGACTGGATGCGCACACCCCCGAAGAAATGCGCTGGCTGGCCATGAGCCAGCCTCTGGACCGAGCCCACATGGGCCCGTTGCGACCGGTGTTTTCAGCCCTGAGCAATGCCGAGGAATGGCTGAGCAACTGGCTTGCAGGTGCCACTGGCAAGGCACTGCTGGCCTGGAACGACGCCGCAATGGCGACGCCCGACTTTGCGCTGATCGGCTTGCGGGGCCGCATGGCTTGGCGCCAAGCCATGCCGGTGCCGGATGTGGCAGCGCTGGAAACCGCGCTGACCGCCTTTCAGGTGGCCGTCACCGAGGCACGCAGCGCTGCCGCCCCGGGCCACCTGAGCAGTTCTCTGGGGCCCACCAGCGTCTTGTAAGCGCTCAAGCGCTGTGCTTGCCCAGCTCGATCTTGGCGATCGCGTTGCGGTGCACCTCATCCGGGCCGTCCGCAAAGCGCAGCGTGCGCGCCAAGGTGTAGTAGTAGGCCAGCGGGAAGTCCTGGCTCATGCCGGCACCGCCATGCACCTGCATGGCCCAGTCAATCACCTGGCAGGCCATCTGCGGCGCAACCACCTTGATCATGGCAATCTCGGCCTTGGCTGACTTGTTGCCGGCCACATCCATCATCCAGGCGGCCTTGAGCGTGAGCAGACGGGCCTGATCGATCATGCAGCGCGCCTCGGCGATGCGCTCCTGGGTCACACCCTGCTGGGCCAGCGTCCGGCCAAAGGCCACCCGGCTGGTCGCGCGCTTGCACATCAGCTCCAGCACACGCTCGGCCAGGCCGATCAGGCGCATGCAATGGTGGATGCGGCCCGGGCCGAGGCGGCCCTGGGCGATCTCGAAGCCGCGGCCTTCACCCAGCAGAATGTTGCTGGCCGGCACGCGCACGTTCTTGAAATCGATCTCCATGTGGCCATGCGGCGCATCGTCATAGCCCATCACGGTCAGCGCGCGCAGCACCGTCACCCCGGGTGTGTCCATGGGCACCAGGATCATCGACTGCTGCGAATGGCGCGGGGCCAACGGATCGGTCTTGCCCATGAAGATCATGATCTTGCAGCGTGGGTCGCCGGCGCCGCTGGTCCACCACTTGCGCCCGTTGACCACGTACTCATCGCCGTCACGCTCGATGCGGGCCTCGATGTTGGTGGCATCAGCCGACGCCACCGCAGGCTCGGTCATGGCAAAGGCAGAGCGGATCTCGCCGGCCAGCAAGGGCTTGAGCCAGCGCTCCTTGTGCTCGGCCGTGCCGTAGCGCACCAGCACTTCCATGTTGCCGGTGTCGGGGGCTGAGCAGTTGAAAACCTCGCTAGACCAAGGCACCCGGCCCATGATCTCGGCCAGGGCGGCGTACTCTTGGTTGAGCAGACCGGCGCCCAGCTCGCTCTCGGGCAGGAACAGGTTCCACAGGCCTGCGGCACGCGCCTTGACCTTGAGCTCCTCGATCACCGGCAGCGGCGTCCAGCGCTTGCCGGCCAGGGTGTTCGCTTCGAGTTCGGCGCCATAGCGCGCCTCGCTTGGGTAGACATGCTCGTCCATGAAGGCCTTGACGGCCTCTTGCAGTGCCTGCGTACGGGCTGAATAGCCGAAGTCCATGAGGTCTCCTTGGAGTGGTGGGAAGGGCGCCCTGGCCGGTCAGGCCGGCACGGCACTTGAAGCTTGAACAGTGGGGGGTTGGTCGCGTGATGCGCTCAGGCGTCAGCTGCGCTCGGCAAACGTCCAGGCCAGCTCGGCCAGCTGCGGCGCGGCGGCGCCGGTGGCGCGGGCCTGTGCACTGGAGGCCGTGCCGTTCTCGACCCGCTTGGCGATGCCTTGCACGATGGCCGCAATGCGGAACAGGTTGTAGGCGAGGTAGAAGCTCCAGTCGGCCATCAGGGCATCAGCATCCGGCCGGCCCGTGCGTTCGCAGTAGCGACGCACGTAGTCACGCTCGGATGGAATGCCGAGCGCGGCATGGTCCAGACCGGCGATGCCCCGGAAAGTGCCTGGCGGAATG
>CALRVU010000180.1:0-6489 GCA_943371685.1 Bordetella parapertussis
GTCGGCCAGAGGGCGCGGGCTGCCCTCGAGGCGTGCCAACACCAGCAGGTCGCCCACCAGCGCCTGCATGCGCCGGGTCTGCGCACCCATCATGCTCAGGACACGCGTCCGCTCCACCTCGGTCAACGGCAGCGAGGCCATGGTCTCGACAAAGCCTGACAAGACCGTCAAGGGAGTGCGGATCTCGTGGGACACATTGGCCACGAAATCCCGCCGGGTCGCGTCGTCGCGTTCCCGAGCAGTCACGTCCTGGGTCAACAACAGACGCTGACCCTCGCCATAGGGCCGGACGATGATCGAGATCGACCCCCTGCCGCGAGGCCCGGGGATGAGCACTGGCAGCTCGAAATTGTGACTGTGCAGATGACTGACGAATGCCGGAGCGCGAACCAGGTTGGTGATGCGCTGCTGCCGGTCACGCTGCACATCCAGGCCCAGGTGCTCTGCCGCCATGCCGCTGCACCACTCGATCTGCTCACTGGCATCCAGCATCACCACCCCATTGGGCGACGCTTCGATCGCGGTCAGAAACTCTGCCAGGCGATCCTGCTCCCGGCGAATCTCGCGGTCACGCAGGCGAAGGGCGCGCTCCGAGCGAAGTCCCACCTCACCCCAGAGGCCAGCCAGCGGGGGCGCGTCCTCTGAGGAGTTGACACTCAACCAGCGCAACCAGACACGGGCCCGCAGGCCGTCGATCAGGGCCAGTGAACCCGCCCCTGCGCCAGCACCCAGCGCACCGCCCAGGACTTCGAATCCGATCGGCTGCCCCGCCGTCATGCCCAGCCAGGCACCAAGGGCAGCGAACACGATTGCAAGCGCAGCGCGCGGAACCAACCAGTACATGCGGGAGTGGACTCAGGCGGTCAGGCCGACTGCGCAGCGACCTGCTGGGTCAGTCGGTAGCCGGCGCCACGCACTGTTTCGATCATGTGGCTGCAGCGCGCGGGCAGGAGCGCCTCTCGCAGGCGTTTGACATGCACGTCAACCGTGCGTTCTTCGATGAACACATGATCGCCCCAGACCCGGTCCAGCAGCTGGGCACGGCTGTGCACACGCTCGGGATGGGTCATGAGGAAATGCAGCAGACGGAACTCGGTCGGACCGAGCTTCAGGTCCACGCCCATACGGCTGACCCGACGGGTCGACGGATCCAGGCGCAGGCCCCCGACCTCGACCGCCGAATCCAGTGCCTCAGGCACGCGGCGACGCAGGACGGCACGGATGCGGGCGAGCAACTCCTGAGTCGAGAATGGCTTGGTCAGGTAATCGTCCGCGCCAGCGTCAAGGCCGACCACCTTGTCAGCCTCATCGGCACGGGCCGTGAGCATGATGAGCGGCAGCTCGCGGGTGCGCGCATCTGCGCGCCAGCGCCGGGCCAGCGCCACACCGGACTGACCGGGCAGCATCCAGTCGAGCAGGATCAGGTCCGGCAGGACGGCATCAACAGCCGCCTGGGCCTGGTCAGCGTTCTCGGCCAGGGTCACTTCGAAGCCGGCATGGCGCAGGTTGATGGCAATCAACTCGGCGATGGCGGATTCGTCCTCGACCACCAATACGGAAGACATGGAGGTGTTCCTTCCCTGAATCAAGGCTGATTCAGCGCCACGGACTCGACGGTTTCCATCGAGTTGTGCCGCACATCGGTGCCCTTGACGATGTAGATGATCTGCTCGGCCAGGTTCTTGGCGTGGTCACCCACCCGCTCGATGGCCTTGGCCACGAACACCAGGTCGATGCTGGCCGAGATGGTGCGCGGGTCTTCCATCATGTAGGTGATGAGCTTGCGCATCAGGCCATCGAACTCCTGGTCGATCTGGTTGTCCTGCTTGATCACGTCCAGCGCCTGCACCGTGTCAAGGCGAGCAAAAGCGTCGAGTGCCTTGCGCAGCGATGCCGTGGCCAGATCCGCCTCGAACGAGACATCCGAGACGGGCAGACGCAGGCGATTGAAGACGCCGGTGTTGATCAGGCGCTGCACCGTGCGGGCGATGCGGGCAGCCTCGTCGCCGACGCGCTCGAGATTGCCGATGGTCTTGGAGATGGCAATCAGCAGGCGCAGGTCGCGCGCCGTGGGCTGGCGGCGGGCGATGATGGCAGACAGGTCGGCATCAATCTCCACTTCCAGCCGGTTGACCCGCTCTTCCATGGCCAGCACTTGCGTGGCGGTCTCGGCACTGTAGTTGGTCAAGGCATAGATGGCCTGGGCCACCTGGGACTCAACCAGTCCGCCCATCTCCAGAACGCGGGTGGAAACGCTGCTCAGTTCGGAGTCGAACTGGGTTGAAAGATGCTTGTCGCTCATGGCGTGGGTTCCTGTGATGACGGGTCAACGGGCTGCGGCTGGGGATCAACCAAAACGGCCGGTGATGTAGTCCTCGGTGTCCTTCTTCTTGGGCTTCATGAACAAGTCGCGGGTCGCGCCGAACTCGATCAGATCACCCAGGTACATGTAGGCGGTGTAGTCGGACACCCGCGCGGCCTGCTGCATGTTGTGGGTGACGATCACCACGGTGTAGTCGCTCTTGAGCTCGGTGATGAGCTCTTCGACCTTGCCGGTGGAGATCGGGTCCAGCGCCGAGCAGGGCTCATCCAGCAGCAGGACTTCAGGCTTGATGGCAATGCCGCGGGCAATGCACAGACGCTGCTGCTGGCCGCCCGACAGGCCGGAGCCGCTCTGGCCCAGCTTGTCCTTCACCTCGTTCCACAGTGCCGACTTCTTCAGGGCCCACTCGACCCGTTCGTCCATCTCGTTGCGCGAGAGGTTCTCGAACAGGCGCACGCCGAAGGCGATGTTGTCGTAGATCGACATCGGGAACGGCGTGGGCTTCTGGAAGACCATGCCGACCTTGGCGCGGATCAGCGACACGTCGAGCTTGCTGTCGAGCACGTTCTCGCCGTCCACCAGAATCTGGCCTTCGGCGCGCTGCTCGGGGTAAAGCTCGAACATGCGGTTGAAGGTGCGCAGCAGGGTGGACTTGCCGCAGCCCGACGGACCGATGAAGGCCGTGCACTTCTTCTCGGGGATGTCGAGCTGAATGTTCTTCAGCGCGTGAAATCCACCGTAATAGAAATTCAGGTCACGAACCGTGATCTTGGCCTTTTCAGCCACCGGAAATTGAACTTTTGCGTCCATGAAGGGGCTCCGTCAGTCTCAGTATTTGTTGCGCAGGAAGACCCGCGCCAGGATGTTCAGGAACAGCACGCCGATGGTGATGAGGAACACGCCTGCCCACGCCAGCTTCTGCCAGTTCTCGTAGGGGCTCATCGCGAACTTGAAGATCGTCACCGGCAGGCTGGCCATGGGCTCCGACAGGTTCGATGTCCAGAACTGGTTGGACAGGGCCGTGAACAGCAGCGGCGCAGTTTCTCCAGCAATCCGGGCGACCGCCAGCAGCACACCCGTCATCACACCGGCCTGCACCGACTTCAGGGTGATGGTCAGAATGACCTTCCATTTGGGCGTGCCCAGCGCATAGGCCGCTTCGCGCAGCGCATTGGGAACCAGCAGGAGCATGTTCTCGGTCTGGCGGATGACCACCGGGATCACGATCAAGGCCAGTGCCAGCACGCCGGCCCAACCCGAGAACGACTTGAAGCGAGCGACCACCATCGAGTAGATGAACAGACCGACCACGATCGATGGTGCCGACAGCAGGATGTCGTTGATGAACTGCGTCGTGGAGCCCAGCCAGGTGCGCTGGCCATACTCGGCCAGGTAGATGCCGGCCAGGATGCCAATGGGCGTGCCCAGCAGGGTCGCCAGCGTCACCATGGTCAGAGACCCGAAGATCGCATTGGCCAGACCACCGGTTTCAGCCTGCGGAGGCGGCGTCATCTCGGTGAAGACCGCGAGGTTGATGCCGCCGATGCCCAGGTGAACCGTGTCGAACAGGATCCAGATCAACCAGACCAGACCAAAGGCCATGGCCGCAAGGGACAGGCCCAGCGCGATGACGTTGACCCGCTTGCGCCGCTGGTGCAGCGCCATGGCGCGGGCGTCGATATTGAGAAAGCTCATGTGCGACTCCCTTCGTTCTTCTTCAGACGGGCCAGCAGAACCTTGGACAGCGACAACACCACGAAGGTGATGAAGAACAGAACCAGGCCGAGGTAGATCAACGAAGCCTGGTGCAGGCCTTCGCTGGCCTCGGCAAACTCATTGGCCAGTGCCGAGGTGATGCTGTTGGCGGCCTGGAACAGCGAGAGCGACTCCAGCTGATTGAAATTGCCGATCACGAAGGTGACCGCCATGGTCTCGCCCAGCGCCCGACCCAAACCGAGCATCACGCCGCCCACCACGCCAGTCTTGGTGTAGGGCAGGACGACACGCCACATCACTTCCCAGGTCGTGGAGCCGAGACCGTAGGCCGACTCCTTCAGCATGGGTGGCGTGACTTCGAATACGTCGCGCATCACCGAGGCGATGAACGGGATGATCATGATGGCCAGGATGATGCCGGCCGACAGAAGGCCGATGCCAACCGGCGGACCCGACACCAGTGCTCCCAGAACTGGCACACCCTTGAGCAAGGCCTGCAGAGGCTGCTGCACATAGGTGGCCAGAATCGGACCGAACACCAGCAAGCCCCACATGCCATAGACGATGGACGGAACGGCCGCCAGCAGCTCAATCGCCACGCCCAGCGGGCGCTTGAGCCACTGGGGCGAGAGCTCGGTCAAGAACAAGGCGATGCCAAAGCTCACCGGCACGGCGATCACCAGCGCGATGCACGAGGTCATCAGGGTGCCGTAGATCATCACCAGACCGCCGTAACGGTTCTCGACGGGATCCCACTCGCTGCGCCACAAGAACGACAGCCCGTACTCCTTGATCGCCGGTGCCGCACCGATGAACAGCGAGATCAGGATGCCCACCAACAGGGCGAGCGTGAAAAGCGCAGCGCTCAGGGTGGCCAGGGCAAACACGCGATCAGCCCAAGGGGCACGCATCTTTCGCGGTCCCGGCTTGCCAGACGTTTGGGTTCGGTTCATCAAATCAGATCCGTGCAGTGGTTGCGCGGGCATCGTATCAGCCATGTTCTCAGCTCCAAGAAAGAGCCCGGCCACCTCCGACCCATGGGGCGGAGGGGTGCCGGGCTGCAGCCAGACTCGACTTACTTGTAGGAGACCGACTTGCCCGAAGCGTCCTTGATCTCAGCGAACTGCTTGCGCACCAGGGCCTTCACCGAATCAGGCAGCGGAACGTACTCGAGCTCGGCGGCCATCTTGTCGCCATTGGCATAGGCCCAGTCAAAGAACTTGAGTGACTGAACGGCCTGCTCAGGCTTGGTCTGCGACTTGTGCATCAGGATGAAGGTGGCCCCCGTCAGAGGCCAGGCGTCCTTGCCAGGTTGCTCGGTCAGCACCTGATAAAAGGTCTTGCTCCAGTCGGCACCGGCGGCAGCGGCCTTGAAGTTCAGGTCATCAGGCGGAACAAAGTTGCCGTCCTTGTTCTTCAGCAGAACATAAGACATCTTGTTCTGCTTGGCGTAGGCGTACTCGACATAGCCCAGCGAGTTGGGCAGGCGCTGCACATACGAAGAAACGCCCTCGTTGCCCTTGCCACCTGCACCCGAAGGCCAGTTCACGGCCGTGCCCTCGCCCACCTTGCCCTTCCACTCGGCATTGACCTTGGAGAGGTAGTTGGTGAACACGAAGGTCGTGCCCGAACCGTCAGCGCGGCGCACCAGTGCAATTTCGGCATCCGGCAGCGGCACGCCGGGATTGAGACCCGTCAGTGCAGCGTCATTCCACTTGGTGATCTTGCCCAGATAGATGTCGCCCAGCACTTGGCCGGTCAGCTTGATCTGGCCTGGGGTGATGCCCTTGATGTTGACGACGGGCACCACGCCACCGATCACGGTGGGGAACTGCATCAGGCCGTCAGCCGCCAGCTCTTCGTCCTTCAGCGGCATGTCGCTGGCGCCAAAGTCCACCGTCTTCGACTTGATCTGCTTCAGGCCGGCGCCCGAACCCACGGACTGGTAGTTCACGCGCACGCTGGTCGCCTTGTTGTAGGCATCGGCCCACTTGGCATAGATGGGCGCAGGGAACGATGCACCAGCACCGGTCACGTCTTGCGCGAAGGCCGAGGCACCAAACACCAGCGCGGCACCAGCCACCGAGTAACGAACGACAGAGAACATCATGGGTCAGACCTTTCGTCAGGGAAGAACTCGAAGCCCGAGCTTCGCAGCCGCTACTGTAAGAAGCTTCCGTGACGTGTTTGTGACAGATGACAAACCCGGATTTTGCGACACGCGAATGTCACGGATCTGTCATCAAATTCAGGCCAAGCACTCCAACCCATTGTTTTCAAACAATTTTCAACTCGTCGCCGCACAGTCCGCCAGGCGCTGGGCGCAAGACTGCGCCTGTTCTGCGCGCCGAGCCTCGACCATCACCCGCAGCACGGGCTCCGTGCCGGAAGCCCGGATCAACACCCGGCCATCGCGCCCCAGAAGGCTCTCGACCTGGCTGATCTCATCG
>CALRVU010000181.1:0-6489 GCA_943371685.1 Bordetella parapertussis
AACACCGGCGATCGTGACTTCGGTGGGCGCATAGCCCACCATCGACGACAGCAGCACGCGACGCAGCGCGTTGCCGAGCGTGTGGCCGTAGCCACGCTCGAAGGGCTCGAGCGTGACTTTGGCGCGATGGCCGCCGAGCGGCTCCGCAACGATGGCTTTGGGTTTCAGCAGATTGGTTTGCATGTAAGTCCTGTTCCTCTCAATACCCTCGGCTCGTTACACCGATAAGGCTGACGGACCACGCCGGAAAGCGAAAGAAACCTCCGCGGTACCGGCTTGCCGCAGCGGGAGGGGCCACGCGACCGTTCAGGTCGCGCACCCGAATCATCATCAACGCGAATACAACTCGACGATGAGCGATTCGTTGATCTCAGCACCGAACTCGTCGCGGTCCGGAGCCTTCTTGAAGGTGCCTTCCAGCTTGGTCGCATCCACGGCAACCCATGCAGGCAAACCGATCGAGTCCGCCAGCTTGAGTGCGTCGGCAACGCGCAGCTGCTTCTTCGCCTTTTCGCGGATGGCGATGACGTCACCGGCCTTGACCTGGTACGACGGAATGTTCACCACCACGCCATTGACGGTCAGTGCCTTGTGCGAGACCAGCTGACGGGCCTCAGCACGGGTCGAACCGAAACCCATGCGATAGACGACGTTGTCAAGGCGGCACTCGAGGATGCTCAAGAGGTTGGCACCGGTGCTGCCCTTGCGGCGGTCGGCTTCAGCAAAGTAGCGGCGGAACTGACGCTCCAGCACGCCATACATGCGCTTGACCTTCTGCTTCTCGCGCAGCTGCAGACCGAAGTCGGAGGTGCGCTGACCCGAAGTGCGGCCATGCTGACCAGGCTTGGAGTCGAACTTGGCCTTGTCGCTGATCGGGCGGCGTGCGCTCTTCAGGAAAAGGTCGGTGCCTTCACGGCGGGAAAGTTTGGCCTTGGGGCCGAGGTAACGTGCCACGTTGTTTCCTTCGTTCGTTGTCTGACGCGGCATCGCACGCCACGCAGCAAAAGGCTGCATGCGGAATGCACACGCGAGTCTGGCGGGTATTCTTTGAAGCGCTCAGACGGTGGGCTTAGAGTCGGAACAGCCGGCAGATGGATTGCTCCATAGCCGGCGTTCGGGTAACTCTCGATTGTAGCAGGACCGACGGCCCTGCGCCAAGCTCAGATGCGGCGACGCTTTTGGGGGCGGCAGCCGTTGTGCGGAACCGGGGTGATGTCCGAGATCGAATTGATCCGGATGCCCAGGGATGCCAAAGCACGAACCGAGGACTCACGGCCAGGGCCTGGGCCCTTGATCCGCACGTCGAGGTTCTTGATGCCCTGTTCTTGAGCAGCACGGCCAGCCACTTCTGCCGCGACCTGGGCTGCAAAAGGCGTCGACTTGCGCGAGCCCTTGAAGCCCTGACCACCGGACGAAGCCCAGGACAGTGCGCCACCCTGACGATCAGTGATCGTGATGATGGTGTTGTTGAACGAAGCGTGAACGTGCGCGATGCCGTCCGCGATGTTCTTGCGAATCTTCTTGCTCACACGCCGAGCGGCGGTGTTGGCAGGTGACTTGGCCATGTCTTGTACTCTTCAGGTTGCGGTGCGAGCTTACTTCTTCAGCGCTGCGGCACCCTTGCGCGGACCCTTGCGGGTGCGTGCATTGGTGCGGGTGCGCTGACCACGCATCGGCAGACCGCGGCGATGGCGGAAGCCGCGATAGCAGCCCAGGTCCATCAGACGCTTGATGTTGATCGAAGTCTCGCGACGCAGGTCGCCTTCGATCGTCAGTTGACCCACGGCTTCCCGGATCTTCTCCAGGTCTCCGTCGGTCAGATCCTTGATCTTCTTCGAGAAAGGGATGCCAACCGTTTCGCAGATTTTCTGCGCCGTCGTACGGCCGATGCCGTAGATGTAGGTCAGGCCGATTTCCGCGTGCTTTTGCGGCGGAATGTTGATACCAGCAATACGTGCCATTGTGCTTCCTTCAATTCGCTGTCAGCGTGCGCGACTCAACCCTGCCGCTGCTTGTGGCGGGGGTCGGTGCAGATCACGCGAACCACGCCGTTGCGGCGGATGATCTTGCAATTGCGGCACATCTTCTTAACAGATGCTGCGACTTTCATGATCTTCTCCTTGACCTTCTCTAACGCTCAACTCGCCCGGACTAAGACGCGAGCGCGACCCAAACCATTCGAACTGCATCTCTTCGCGACTCTGACACACCGCAGAGCACTGACCCGAAACCGTTCTGATGAACCCTTGTCGAACTCAGCTCGACTTGAAATTCGCCTTCTTCAGCAGTGACTCGTACTGCTGGCTCATGACATACGACTGCACTTGCGCCCAGAAGTCCATCGTCACCACCACGATGATCAGCAACGATGTGCCGCCAAAGTAGAAAGGCACGTTGTACTTGAGCACCAGGAACTCAGGCAGCAAGCAGACCAACGTGATGTAGATCGCTCCAGCCAGCGTCAGCCGGGACAGGATCTTGTCGATGTGCTTGGCCGTCTGCTCGCCAGGACGAATCCCGGGGATGAAGGCACCACTCTTCTTCAAGTTGTCGGCCGTCTCGCGGCTGTTGAACACCAACGCCGTGTAGAAGAAGCAGAAGAACACGATCATTGCTGCGTACAGCATCACGTAGATCGGCTGCCCTGGCGACAGTGCACCCGAGATGTCCTTCAGCCAGCGCATGCCTTCACCGGTCGCGAACCAGCCAACCACCGTGGCCGGCAGCAGGATGATCGACGACGCGAAGATCGGCGGAATCACACCAGACATGTTCAGCTTCAGGGGCAGGTGGGACGACTGCCCGCCATAGACCTTGTTGCCGACCTGCCGCTTGGCATAGTTCACCAGAATCTTGCGCTGACCCCGTTCGACGAACACCACCGCGAACGTCACCGCCACCACCAGGCACAGGATGAACAGGCTGGCAATGATGCTCATCGCACCGGTGCGGACCAGTTCAAACAACCCGCCCATGGCGCTCGGCAAACCCGCTGCAATGCCACCGAAGATCAGGATCGAGATGCCGTTGCCCAGACCGCGCTCGGTGATCTGCTCACCCAGCCACATCAGGAACATCGTGCCGGCCACCAGGCTCACCACCGTGGTCACCCGGAAGGCGACGCCCGGATCCAACACCAGCCCTTGCGAACCTTCCAGCGCCATCGCAATGCCCAGCGACTGGAAAATTGCGAGGCCCAGGGTGCCGTAGCGGGTGTACTGGGTGATCTTGCGACGACCCGACTCGCCTTCCTTCTTCAAGGACTCCAGGCTGGGCACTACGTAGCTCATGAGCTGCATGATGATCGAAGCCGAGATGTAGGGCATGATCCCCAGCGCGAACACCGTGAACCGCGACAGCGCGCCACCCGAGAACATGTTGAACAAGTTCAGGATGCCGCCCTGCTGACCCTGGAACAGGGCCTGCAGTTGCTGCGGATTGATGCCCGGCACCGGAATGTGCGCGCCGATCCGGTAGACGACCAGAGCCAGCAGCAAGAACATCAGCCGGCGACGCAGATCGCCGAACTTGCCGTTCTTGGCCAGTTGATTGGAAGAGGTTGCCACGAGTGTGGGTGTCCTAGAGGTCCGTCAGGCTCAGGCCAGCGTGCCGCCGGCGGCTTCGATCGCCACCTTGGCTGCTGCCGTTGCGCCGATGCCCGTGAGCACAACCTTCTTCGTCAGCTCACCCGACTTGATGACCTTCACGTTCTTCACGATCTGGGGCACCAGGCCAAGCTGCTTCAGCGACAGGATGTCGAGTTCAGCCAAGTCCAGCGCTTCGAGCTGGCCCAGGGTGATCTCGGCGTTGTACTTCAGCAAAGCCGACTTGAAACCGCGCTTGGGCAGACGGCGCTGCAGCGGCATCTGGCCGCCTTCGAAGCCGACCTTGTGATAGCCACCGGCACGCGACTTCTGACCCTTGTGGCCACGCCCTGCGGTCTTGCCCAGGCCGGAGCCGATGCCGCGACCCACGCGACGCTTGGCGTGCTTGGCACCCGAAGCTGGCTTGATAGTATTGAGTTGCATCTTGCTTATCCTCGACGGCCCGGCGCTCAGAGCACCTGAACCAGGTAGGCAATCTTGTTGATCATGCCGCGCACCGAGGGGGTGTCTTCCAGCACGGACTCGCTGTTCAGGCGACGCAGCCCCAAGCCGCGCACCGTGTCACGGTGCGACTGCTTGCAGCCGATCGGGCTCCGAACCAGCTTGACCTTGACGGTCTTCTTGGCTTCAGTCATGGACGATTCTCCTGTGCCGATCAGTTGAAGAGGTCTTCAACCGACTTGCCACGCTTGGCGGCAACGGCGGCCGGCGTCGTCGAACGCTTCAGAGCGTCCAGCGTTGCACGAACCATGTTGTAGGCGTTGGAAGTGCCGTGGCTCTTCGCAACGATGTCGGTGATGCCGAGCACTTCAAAGACAGCGCGCATCGGGCCACCAGCGATGATGCCGGTACCAGCAGGAGCCGGCATCATCAGCACGCGAGCAGCGCCGTGCTCACCTTCCACCTTGTGGAAGATGGTGCCGTTCTTCAGGCTGACCTTGACCATGTTGCGGCGAGCCGACTCCATGGCCTTCTGCACCGAAACCGGCACTTCCTTGGCCTTGCCCTTGCCCATGCCGACGCGACCATCGCCATCACCCACGACCGTCAGAGCTGCGAAGCTCAGGGTACGACCACCCTTGACCACCTTGGTGACGCGGTTGACCGCGATCATCTTTTCCTTCAGGCCGTCGTCATTGCCTTCGGTCTGCGCGCGGGGTTGAAACTTTGCCATTTCTTTATTCCTTTGCGATCAGAACTGCAGGCCGGCTTCACGCGCAGCCTCGGCCAGCGCCTTGACGCGGCCGTGGTAAGCGAAACCAGCACGGTCGAAAGCAACCTTCTCGACGCCAGCAGCCTTGGCCTTCTCGGCCACCAGCTTGCCAACCAGGGCGGCGGCGGCAGCATTGCCACCGTTGCCACCCAGTTGCTCGCGCAGTGCCTTCTCGGCGGTCGATGCGGCGGCCAGCACACGGGTGCCGTCGTCGGAAATGACGCTGGCGTAGATGTGCGTGTTCGAACGGAAGACCGTCAAACGAGCGACGCCTTGCTTGGCGATGCGCTCGCGCGTTTGGCGCGAGCGACGCAGACGCTGTTCTTTTTTGTTCAGCATGGTGTCGCTCCTTACTTCTTCTTGGTCTCTTTGAGAACCACACGCTCTTCAGCGTAGCGGATCCCCTTGCCCTTGTAGGGCTCAGGCGGACGGAAGGCGCGCACTTCTGCGGCGATCTGACCGACGACCTGGCGATCTGCACCCTTGATCAGGATTTCAGTCTGCGTCGGCGTCGTCACGGTGATGCCAGCAGGCATGTCCTTGACCACGGGATGCGAGAACCCGATCTGCAGATTCAGCTTCTGGCCCTGAGCCTGGGCACGGAAGCCCACGCCCACCAGGGTCAACTTCTTCTCGAAGCCCTTGCTCACGCCGTTGACCATGTTGGCCAGCAGCGCGCGCATCGTGCCACTCATGGCATCAGCTTCGGTCGAGTCGTTGGCCGGAGCCACCTTGACGGTACCAGCCTCAGAGCTGATCGAAACCAGCGCATTGACGGGACGGACCAGCGTGCCATTGGCACCCTTGACCGTGATTTGTTCTTGACCGACCACCACATCCACGCCTTGCGGGACGGTGATCGGCATTTTTCCAACGCGGGACATTGCTCGACTCCTTCCCTTAGGCCACGTAGCAGAGCACTTCGCCGCCGATACCGGCTGCGCGTGCCTTGCGGTCAGTCATGACACCCTTGGGCGTCGTGACAATCGCCACACCCAAGCCATTCATGACTTGAGGAATGGCATCGGCGCCGCGATAGATGCGCAGGCCTGGACGGCTCACGCGCTCGATGCGCTCGATCACCGGGCGACCGGCGTAGTACTTCAACGAAATCTCAAGTTCGTTCTTGCCGGCATCACCCTTGATGGCGAAGGCATCGATATAGCCCTCATCCTTCAGCACCTGCGCGATCGCAACCTTGAGTTTTGAAGCCGGCATGACCACCGACGTCTTCTCAACGGCTTGCGCGTTGCGGATGCGGGTCAGCATGTCGGCGATAGGATCACTCATGCTCATAGCGGTATTCTCCTGTTCGCCTCAATTACCAGCTGGCCTTGACCACGCCTGGAATATCGCCCTTGAAGGCGAGTTCGCGGATCTTGCTGCGGGCCAAACCGAACGTGCGGAACGTGCCGCGGGGACGACCCGTCAATTCGCAACGATTGCGAAGACGCGTCGGATATGCATTGCGCGGCAACTGCTGAAGCTCGAGGCGGGCGGCATAGCGCTCATCTTCGGGCTTCTTGGCGTTGTCGATGATGGCCTTCAGCTCAGCGTACTTCTTGGCGTACTTGCTGACCAGCTTCTCGCGCTTTTCTTCGCGCTGAATGAGGGATTTCTTAGCCATGGGTCACCTCAGTTCTTGAACGGGAAGCGGAACGCGGCGAGCAG